>CALLCZ010000141.1 GCA_937998645.1 uncultured Gammaproteobacteria bacterium | reverse complement strand
TTTCTACGCGGTTTCGTCCGAGCTTCTTGGCATTATAAAGCGCGGTGTCGGCGCGTTTGAATAAGGACGTAACGTCATCAGCATCGGGTTTGTATTCTGCAACACCAAAACTGCAGGTGAGATGACTGATCTCGCTGAACCGATGATGCTCAATATCATTACGCAGACGTTCTGCATGTACGCGGGCGCCCGCAATATCCGTAGCAGGCGCCAGGATAATAAATTCTTCACCACCGTAGCGGGCAAATATATCGGCATTGCGATTGGCTTTTTCCACAATCTCGGCAACCCGCTTCAAAACCTCATCACCCACCAGGTGGCCATATTCGTCATTGACCTCCTTGAACCGGTCGAGGTCGAAAAAAATGATGGAAAAAGTTCCACCATAGCGTTTCACCCGGTCGATTTCAGCATCAAGGAAATGGCCGAAATGCAGCCTGTTATAAATACTTGTCAGCGGGTCTGTGTAGGCCATCAGGCTCATCTGCTGATGCAGTAATTTTATCCTTGCCAGCAGGTAACCGAACAATAATCCTGCAATTATCGGTGTGATGAAGGCTGCAGGCGTAAGTGGTATATTGAGCATGTATTCTGCATGGATAATATTCAGGCCTGAAGTAAACAGACAGGATATTGCTATGTACAGAAAGTACACCAGTACCTTTTCGCCAGCAGGTATATTGGTCTCATGCATGATCATGGCATTCAAAGAACCATCCCGTTCTTCAACAAGATTTTGATTATATTATGAAAATCATCGACATTTCATTAATTAGGGGAAAACACATGTATAAAATCCTTTTTGCAATAGTGGCATTAGTGCTGGTCCTGAGCAGCAATTCCCTGCAGGCACGTGAATTCGGCGGAGTACAGTTTCCAGACAAGGTGGCCTTGCCGGATACAACGAAAACCGTTCAACTGAACGGCGTCGGTTATAGAAAGAAGTTTTTCGTTAAGGTGTACATCGGTGCGCTCTATACAGAAAAACTGGCCAGGAGTAGAGACGAGGTTGTCGCGATGGATGGACCCAACCGGGTAGTGATGCATTTTTTACATGAAGAGGTCAGTCAGGAAAAACTGGTTTCTGCATGGAATGAAGGTTTTGAAGAAAATCTGTCGGATGAAAATCTGGAAAAATTACGCCCTCAAATAGACAAGTTCAATGCAATGTTTCCGACAGTCAGGCAAGGTGATGTGATTTATCTCGATTACATTCCGGGTACAGGCACCCGGGTTATCATTAATGACGAGCAAAAGGGTGTGGTTGCAGGTAAAGACTTTAACAGCGCTATGCTGGATATCTGGCTGGGTGAGGAACCGGCGAGTAGTAAGCTGAAGGACGCCATGCTTGGCGGATAAAAGCAGGGGCAAGGGACGAGTTGCGAGTGGTAAGGAAATGCTTGTTCTTAAGGCTCGTACATATGTAGCCTGGATGAAACGTAGTGTAATTCGGGTTTTTTCTATAAGGTAATAAATTCCCGGATTACGTTGCACTTCATCCGGGCTACGCACCAGGTGCGAGGGGCTGGTTAAAGTAGGCCGGGATAAGGCTATGCCGTTCCCGGCGAGCGAGGGCGCCTGCAACGCTATAACAACCGATCGCCCTGAGCCTGTCGAAGGGTTATGCAGGCCTGCGAGTTGTGCTCCTGCACTAAAAACAATAAATATATTTGCGTCATTTGCGGACTAATAACTTAATTCAGTCTAATCGTGATTCAACCAGCTCGCGTGCAGCCGAGCGCATTACATCTTCCGTTACCACGCCGGTCAGTTTGCGTTCGCCGAATATAAAGCTGGGCACTGCCTGAATTTGATGCTGACTGGCTGCATGATAATTGGACAGTATGCGCTGCCGGTATTTCTCTTCCTGCCAGGCCGATTCGATGGTCTCGTTATCTATGCCGCTGTCGGCGGCCAGCTCGCACAGTATGTTTCTGTCACCGATGTTCCTGCTATCAACAAAAAAAGCAGCAAACAGTTTCTCGTGTAAATCATAGAATTTTTCACGCCCCTGTTCCTTGGCGGCTTCGGATAACAGCAGTGCGTCTTTGGAGTTTGTGGTGAAAGTATGTTCCGCCATGACAATGCCTTCCTCTTTGGCAACGGCTTCAAGGTTTTGCATCAGCTGGTTCCATTGTTCCGATGGATAATCCAGCGAAGCTACCGGTTCGCCTTCGGCCGATGTTTCCGGATGGATTTCAATAAAGCACCAGTTGATCTTTAGATCGTATTCGTCACGCAAACGCATCAGGCGATGATGGCCGACATAGCAAAAGGGACAGATGTAATCACTGAACACGGTAAGCCTGAGTTCTGGTAAATTCACCATTATCCCTCTATATGTGTATTTATGATTAAAGTCGTCGCACGTCTCACATTATTACTGACAGTCATATATTCTGCCAGTTCATCATCACAGGATATGCGATGGGAAGCCGGTGTCGGACTTGTCGGGGTGAACCTGCCGCTTTACCCGGGCTCATCGCAGGATGCCGCTTATCTGATTCCGTTTCCCTATTTGCGTCTTGAGTCAAAGTACCTCGATTTCGATCAGGGTATTGAGGGCAAATTGTTCAGCTCGAACAAGGTCCGTTTCAGTCTCAGTGGCGGCCTGGGTGTGCCGGTTAACAGTGCCGACAGCAGCGCGCGAGCAGGCATGCCCGATCTTGACCTGGTGCTGCAACTGGGGCCTTCACTGGATGTGATTTTTGACAAGCGCAGCCAGGGTGCACGTGAATTCCGTCTTGAACTGCCGGTACGACTTGCGGTCGCGACCGATTTCAGTTCTACGCGAAACACTGGCTGGCTGTTTGAACCACGCCTGGTGTATGAGTCAAAGCGTAAACATAAAGCTGGATGGGCTTATGAATATACGGCCGGTGTACGTTTTGCAACGGACAAGTACCATGGCTACTATTACAATGTTGATCCGCAATTTGCGACTCCAACCCGGTC
The DNA here is from genome assembly GCA_937998645.1 of uncultured Gammaproteobacteria bacterium. Lineage (GTDB taxonomy): Bacteria > Pseudomonadota > Gammaproteobacteria > SZUA-229 > SZUA-229 > JABDQW01. The sequence goes on along the minus strand of CALLCZ010000141.1, from coordinate 1,445 downwards.
AGCATACAGTGCGTCAGGTGGCTACAGCGGATTGTTCACGGACCTGATAGCCAGCTGGCGAAAAAGAAGCCTGATTTATTTTGCCTGGGTGCGATACCAGTATCTTGGTGGTGTCCAGTACGAAGACAGTCCGTTGTTCGAAGATAAAAACTACTGGTTTCTGGGCATCGGTGTGAACTGGATATATGCCGAAAGCCTTTGATGTTGATGCGATTTTGAGTACACGACAGGTGGGCCGTAAACACCAGTCTTCAGGCGATGGATTCAGTTTGTTTACAAGAGTTGTGATTTAAATATTAATTTGCTGCTTAAAGAAGGATTCCTTTTCATTGTGGGAGAACGACAGGATGATCCTTCGACAAGCTCAGGATGAGCGGTGAATTATAAATGAGACAACTATCCTGCTTTATTCTCTCACCCCAACCCTCTCACAGAGGGAGAGGGGGTACATCGATCCAGCACAGTTGTAAATGAAGTCATCGGCAGCGTATTCACAGCAGCATCTTGAAGCCGAGTACCAGCAGGAACATGGCGAAGAACAGTCGCAATGTTCTTTCGGGTAGCTTATGTGCAAGGCTTGCGCCTAAAGGCGCTGTGATGATGCTGGTGATGATGATCATTGCAAAGGCCGGCAGATAGACATAACCCAGCGTATACGCGGGCAGGTTTTCCATACTCCAGCCACTGAAGATATAGGTAACAGTACCTGCAACCGCAATCGGAAAGCCGCAGGCAGCTGAGCTTGCTACGGCATTGCGGATGGAAATGTTGTGCCAGAGTAAAAAGGGTACCGTCAGTGTGCCGCCTCCAATTCCGACGATCGATGAAATACTGCCTATTACGACTCCGCCAGTGATGCTTTTCGTTCGGTTTATGGATGTTGTGTGCGTACCGGGTTTGTAATTGGCCAGCAGGTGAATCGCGACCAGTAGTTCAAATACCCCGAAGACAGGCCTGAGTGTGTTGCTGGTCAGTGCACTGGCGAACATGGCGCCCAGCCAGGCGCCGATAATGATTCCCGGGGATAAATCAAACACGATCGGCCACAATACAGCACCGCGTTTGTGATGTGCCCTTGCAGAAGAAAGTGACGTGACGATGATGGTCGCCAGCGATGTTGCCAGCGCCATATGCATGACATGTTCGGATGGAATGTTCTGGTGGCTGAAGATAAAAAACAGAATCGGAACGATGATCAGGCCACCGCCGATGCCCAGCAAACCGGCTGAAAGTCCGGCTGCTGCACCCGTCAGCAGGTACAGTATTACTTCAGTCATGGCTTGAACTCATTTTGTGTGTGTTGGTTGAGTTGTTAATGCTTTACTCTCGCAGAGGCGCGGAGTTCGCAGAGAGTTGCAATGTTTTGTTCTTACTCCAAACACCTTTGCGTACTTTGCGCCTTGGCGAGATTTTATTTGTTTTTATCTCTCGCAAAGGCGCCAAGG
>CALLCZ010000140.1 GCA_937998645.1 uncultured Gammaproteobacteria bacterium | reverse complement strand
ATCAACGAGTTTATAAGATGTCAGATTTCAGGCAAGAACAATTTGAACAGTTTGCGCATGCCTGGCCATTGCTTGAGATCAGTGCACGTTTCAAACAGGAGCCGGAAGATTTTATTGTCGAGGAAGAACTTCCGTTCGAGTTAACCGGGCAGGGTGAGCATGCCTGGCTGCAGGTGCGTAAACGCAACAATAATACCGACTGGGTGGCCGCCAGGATTGCAGAACACGCCGGTGTAAAAAAGCACGCTGTTGGTTACGCAGGTTTGAAGGATCGTTTAGCCGTCACAACGCAGTGGTTCAGCGTATACCTGCCCGGGCGGGATGATGTTGACTGGCAGGATTTTCATCTAGAAGGCGTAGAACTGCTCGAAACAACACGACACCAGCGCAAACTGCAGCGCGGTGCGTTAAAGCAGAACAGGTTCACAATCAGGCTGCGTGAACTGGGCTTTGCAAACAATGGCGGCATCGAACAGGTGATAGCGCGTTGTGAGCTGATCAGGCAGCAGGGCATACCGAATTATTTCGGCGAACAGCGTTTCGGCCATGGTTTAAGCAACCTTGCAGATGCTGAACGCATGTTTTCGCAGCCGCGTAAACGTATACCCAGGCATAAGCGCAGTCTGTTTTTATCGGCAGCGCGCTCGTGGATATTCAACACCATCCTTTCGGAAAGAATCCAGGCGGGCACATGGAACCAGCGGGTCGATGGCGATGTGTTTATGCTCGACGGCCGCAGTGCCTGTTTCAGCGATGATGGTTCAGACGATCTTGATCAACGCCTGGACAGGGGTGAGATACATCCCACTGCCGTGCTCTGGGGTGATGGTGAGAATATGGCGACAGCTGACTGCGAGGCCATCGAATCGGCCGTGGTGGATCGCTATCCGCTATTCAAACAGGGCTTGAGAGATGCTAGAGTGGAGCAGCAGCGCAGGAGCCTGCGCCTGCCGGTGAGGGATATCGAATGCCGGCAACAGGACTCGGACCTGGTGCTGACATTCAGCCTGCAGGCCGGCAGTTATGCCACCATGGTGTTGCGCGAAATTATTAAACTGAAAGCAATTTAGCCCGATTCGCGGGCAGTTGGAATATTGACGTGCTATTATTGGTTTAATTCATTCAAAAACAATGACATTCTGAACAATATGAATCCAAATTATCTCGATTTTGAACAACCCATCGCGGAACTCGAGGCCAAGATCGAAGAGCTGCGTTATGTCGGTGACGATTCAGAAATCAACATCGGCGAGGAAATTACCAAGCTGCAGGAAAAGTCCCGCAGTCTGACCAGGTCCATATTCAGCAAGCTTACACCATGGCAGACATCCAAACTGGCGCGTCACCCGATGCGTCCATATACGCTGGATTACATCGATCGCATTTTTACCGATTTTCAGGAACTGCACGGTGATCGCAGCTTTGCCGATGACTCTGCCATTGTTGGCGGTATGGCGCGCATTGATGGTATGCCGGTTATGATCATAGGTCATCAGAAAGGTCGTGATACCAAGGAAAACATCCGGCGTAATTTTGGAATGCCGAGGCCTGAAGGCTACCGCAAGGCACTACGCCTGATGAAAATGGCTGAAAGATTTCGTATTCCGGTGATCACCTTTATCGATACTCCCGGGGCTTACCCGGGTGTTGACGCCGAAGAGCGTGGCCAGTCGGAAGCGATTGCGCGCAACCTGTTTGTGATGGCTGACCTCAAGACGCCCATCATCTGCACGGTTATCGGTGAGGGCGGTTCCGGTGGTGCGCTTGCAATTGGAGTGGGTGACCGGGTCATGATGCTTGAATACAGCACCTATTCCGTGATCTCCCCCGAGGGTTGCGCCTCCATTTTGTGGAAGAGCGCTGAAAAAGCCGAAGATGCAGCAGAAGCCATGGGCATCACGGCCAAGCGCCTGAAGGAACTGGAGCTGATCGATGATATCGTGCGTGAACCCCTGGGCAGCGCCTATCGTGATATCGATACCACGGCAAGAAATATCAAGCAGGCATTAGTCGGTGCTCTTGAGAGTACCGAAAAGGTGGGCCTGGACAAGCTGCTCGATCAGCGCTATGAACGCCTGATGTCATACGGCAACTTCATCAAGGAAGAAGCATCCTGACAGTGATAACCCGCATATTGCACGAAGGCGGACGCAAATTGATCGGTAGTGAACGCTCACATGAAGTTACAATAAATTTATTGGTTTTTAACCTGTTACAGTTTGTCCTATTTGGTTTTATGAACAAGCTGGCGTCGCATCTTGAACGATCCCCCTTGATCCATAGCTATGGCTATGAATCCGCGGGCGATCGTCCAACCTACTTAACCAGCTTGCCCCTAAAATCCAAATCCTTCATGCAATATGCGACTTAGCCGGCAGTTCCAGCATATACTGGAAACACTGCCAGCGGTTCAATCTGCTCATAGCTATGCCGTCGCTTACAGTGGCGGTGTCGATTCTCACGCTTTACTGCATTTATGCCATTCGGCCGGAATGCCTGTTCGCGCCATTCATATCCATCACGGTCTGCAGGCCGAAGCTGATCACTGGGACAGGCATTGCGCCGAAGTCTGTTCAAAGCTTGATATTGCATACCAGTGTATTCATGTTGATGCTGATCCAGGTCCGGGTGAGAGTCCCGAAGATGCTGCACGTAAAGCGCGGTACCAGGCGCTTGAAAATGAGCTCCGTAGTGATGAGGTATTGCTCACTGCGCATCATCAGGATGACCAGGCTGAAACATTGCTGCTGCAATTGATGCGTGGGGCAGGGCCAGCAGGCCTGGCATCCATGCCGGTTATCAAATCCTTTGGCGCTGGTCATCATGCGCGACCAATGCTCGGATTCAGTGAAAAGTTGTTAAGGCAGTATGCTGAAGAACATAAACTTGCCTGGGTTGATGATCCGAGCAATGCTGATACCAGTTTTGACCGAAACTATATTCGCAGGGAAGTCATGCCCAGGTTAGTGGAAAACTGGTCTAATGCGAATGAAGCCCTGTCTCATGTGGCTGCATTACAACAGGACACGCTTGAAATTATTGATGCAATGGCAGCGACTGACCTTGCCGCCGTGTCCACCCAGCAACGAAACAGCCTGTCGATTTCAAAATTCAGGCAGTTACCAGAAGCACGGCAATATAACGTGCTGCGTTACTGGATCAATGCTTCGGGATATGCCAGGCCCCGACGAAATATATTGCGAGAAGTTATCGAAAGCGTGCTGCCAGCGGCAGAAGATGCGACACCATTGGTATTCTGGGGCAGTACGGAAATAAGGCGCTATCAGGATACATTGTATATTCTGCCGGCTTTCAACAGCCATGAAATTCATCATGTGTATGCCTGGGACGGTGAACAACCATTGTATCTTGATACTTTAAATCTTGAGATGCGTCTTGAGCAGTCATTGGGCAAGGGATTGCATCAGGATGCTGTTGCCAGAAGAATGACTGTACGTTTCAGGCAAGGCGGAGAACAACTCAGGCCGCACGGACGCCGGCACACTCATAGCCTGAAAAAGCTGATGCAGGAAGCAGGTATACCGCCTTGGCTGCGCAACCGGATTCCATTGATCTACATCGATCATCAACTGGCCTGCGTGTGCGGTTACTGGGTGGCCGAGTCATTTTCCGTGAGTGCAGACCAGCAAGGCTGGTATCCCGTTTGTCAGTATTTGTAGCCTGAGTAGAGCGAAGTAAAATTCCGGGATATAGCAGCTAGCATTCGTAGCCTGGATGTAGCGAAGCGTAATCCAGGGTTGATAACAGTGCTATGTCTTCGAGTTGAGAAATTGTAATCCGGTCTCTGTTTGAATGCGTATTCAAGAATGCAAATAAAAAACCCCGCAGCTCGTCAAAGCTGCGGGGTTTTTATTTACTGGAAAATTTATATAGCTTAGTCGTCGCCGGCAAATGCTGTCAGCAGGTGCAGCAGGCTGAGGAAAAGGTTATAGATGCTAACGTACAGCGTCACTGTCGCCAGTATGTAATTGGTTTCACCACCATGGATGATGTCACTTGTCTGGTACAGGATCATGCCTGACATCAGCAGTACAAACATGCCGGAAACAGCCAGTGACATCAGCGGCAATGAGAATATCATGGCTGCAATACCGCCAAGGAACGCGACCAGTATGCCAACCATGAGGAAGCCGCCCATGAAGCTGAAGTCCTTGCGGCTGGTCAGTGCATAACCTGACAGTGCGAGGAAGATGACACCGGTGCCGCCAAGAGCAGTCATCACCAGCTGGCTGCCATTGGCAGTTGCCATGTAGAAGTTAAGTATCGGACCCAGTGTCAGTCCCATGAAACCGGTCAGCATGAATACAAACAACAGGCCGAGGCCGCTGTTGCTGAATTTTGTCGTTGCGAACAACAGACCGAAATAGCCAACCAGGGTCAGTATGGGGTTGAAAGGCGGCAGGTTCATTACCATAGCGATGCCCGCGGTAGCTGCGCTGAATAGCAGTGTCATTGAGAGCAGGGCATAAGTATTCCGCAGCACCTTGTTGGTAGCAAGAATCTGGGATTCTGAACGAGTTGCAGTTATCTGTTGCATGTTTTTATCCTGTATGTATTAACGTTTTTTAACAGTGTCATGTGCTGAATATAGACGTCTGGTGCGTCTTCAGGTTCCATCGTTTGATTATAACAGTCATTAAATTGTTTGCGACCGTTAAAATAATATGGGTATTAACCAGGCGAATGCAAGTTTTTAGTCCCGGCCGTTTACTCGGGTCTTGATGCACCATCACCGCGCTTTTTACCCACATCCTGCAGGCCGTACTGTTTCAGTTTTCTGTATAGCGTGCGTTCGCTGATTTTAAGCACGTCGGCTACTTTTGAGCGGTGGCCATTGAACTGTGACAACAGCGAGCGGATATGGTCAGACTCGAGCTCGGTCATTGAGCGCTTGCCGTTGGCGTCATCGTGGCCGCGTGGGAACATGCGCCGGTCGGCCAAGGGATTTTGATAAATATTGGCAAATTCATCGAGTTCAAGCAAGTCGGGTGTAATGATGCCATTGGTCGAGAGCGCGGCCGCTTTTTGCAGGATATTCTGCAACTCCCTGATGTTGCCGGGATAATCATAACGCCTGAGTAATTCCGTGGATTCGCGCGTGACTTTGCACTGATTGCCGTTCTTGTTCTTTAATTTTTTGATGAGAGCTTCTACCAGCGACGGGATGTCTGCACGACGTTCCCGCAATGGTGGAATGGTGATGGATATACCGGCTATGCGGTAATAAAGGTCGGCACGGAAGATACCATCATCGACCATCTTGCGCAGATTATTATGCGTTGCGCAGACAACGCGGATATCAACGGCCAAATCTTCACGACCACCCATGCGGCGGAATTTTCCGCTCTCCAGCACGCGCAACAGCCGGCCCTGTATCGACAGTGGAATCTCTCCGACCTCATCCATGAACAATGTGCCGCTGTCAGCAGTTTCAATCAGGCCGTGCCGTCTTCCAACGCAGCCGTCATAGGCTCCGCGTTCATGGCCAAACAACTCACTCTCGAAAATATCTTCTGAAATAGCTTTGCAGTCAATTGATACAAATGGTTTGTCACAGCGAGGCGATTTTTTATGCGCAAATTCTGCAGCCATTTCCTTGCCAACACCGCTTTCGCCATTGAGCAGAATAGGCGCATCGGATTTCGCTGCACTGGAGATTTCCTCGATGCAGGCCATAAACGCCGGTGAACTGCCAAGCATACGTTGTTCATCGCAATTGAGTTCATGTGACTTGGCTACCGGGAATACCGATTCGCCGAGATACAGCTGACCATTGGCGCCGCGAATAGGAGAGCCTTTAATACGAACGTGCTCTTCCTGTTTGTTCTGGTCGAAATGGATATGCAGAACCTGGTGTGGCTCACCGGTATCGAAGACTTTCTTGTGCGGACAGTCTTCACCATTTATATGGCAGGGCACATCAGAATGATGCGAAACCTTGTGGCATTTGCTGCCGACGATTTCTGCAGGGTCTACATCATAAGCATCGCTGTATGCCCTGTTTGCAGCAACGATGGTGTAATTCTCATCGATGACAACGAAAGCATTATCATGGGCATCGATAATTGACTGGAGTTCAATAGGTGTCGCACCGTTGTCTTTCATGACAGAATTACCCTGATAAATGTGCCAGTATGGCAGAAAAGTGTCAGCGATTTGTAGCATGATACGCATCGATTCTACTAAAATCAACTGCTTAGTATCTGACGCCTGATTCGGGCTGTCATGACAAGATAACAGCTTGTCATGCTGGTGGCGTCATGTCCTGAACTGGCTTAACAGGTTTTCGGGCCGGCTCCCGGACTGGTTGATGCAGCTTTGTAAAAAGCGCAACAAATACGAAAGATCCTGGCGACAAATTGATCGTGATTTGCATTGAAACAGCTGATAATTCGCGTATGATAGCGGCCTCAAAATGCAGGGGCGAGGGACGAGTGGCGAGTGGTAAGGGAAGAATCCTTTCTACTTGCCACTCGTCCCCTTCCACTGCTCTCTGGAGAGGTGGCTGAGTGGTCGAAAGCGGTGGTCTTGAAAACCATTGACTCGAAAGGGTCCGGGGGTTCGAATCCCTCCCTCTCCGCCATAAATAAAAAAGCCCCTTTCTGGGGCTTTTTTATTTATTGAGGATAGCGAGGATTTGGTTCGGGCCCCAGGTTCGAAAAAATTGCCGGGAGCAATTTTTCACGACCGAAGGGAGCCCGAAGGGTGAGGCGCATGGATGCGCCGAATAATCCCGACCGCAGTTTAAAGACGCTGGATTACGAAATACATCCATGTATTTCGCCCTGCGGGCCAGCCAATGGCTGTTCAAATCTGCTCAAGCAGATTTAGTCCCGCTTTCGCGGGAATGACGATGATGGTGTAAACAAGCCCCTTTTCGGGGCTTTTTTATGTGATATACGTATATATGGATCCATGTGCGCCTGTTATTGTAACAATGGCAGATTAGCGAGGAGAATCAGAGTATGCTAAAGAAATCGTTAAATGATCCTGCAATGAATTATGGCTGAAACCGTTGTAATACTTGGGGCAAGTATTAATCCCGATCGGTACTCATATAAGACCCAATTGGCATTGATAGAAAAAGGGCATACACCGGTTCCTGTCAATCCGCGATATGACCAGATTGACGGGATTCAATGTTATCCAGAACTAAAATCGCTCGAGCGTAATATTGATACCATCACGATATATGTGAAACCGGCCATTCTAAGAAGTATGACAGAGGACATCGTTCATGTCCGTCCCAGGCGAGTCATTTTCAATCCCGGCGCCGAGTGCCAGGAAGTTTCAGCCAGGCTCGAATCAGCCGGTATCAAGGTCCAGAACGCATGTACCCTGGTCCTGCTCAATACCTCACAGTTTACGAAGTAAAATTAATTAACGAATCAAGACGCATCTGCTGCAACCGGGATTCGAATTCCATTGATGTGGATGTCATATCTCTTTTGGCTAATATGTCATATCACACAATAAAGTGTGTGATATGACACAAAAACCCCATTTCTCTTGATGTATATCAATGGAATATTTACGTTTGGCACGTATCGTTCTACCACTATGGGGATTCTCCATTTCACAGCGAAAAGATTAAAAAAAATTTCAGCACTTCAATATCGGAGGATATTATGAATACCTTTACCACACGTGCTCTTTCTGTGTGTACCGGGCTGCTGCTGGGTCTGTCAGTATCGACATCAGCCTGGTCCGCCAAGACACTTGAGCAAGTCATGAAAGACCGCGGCCTGACGCAGAAAGATGTTCTTGCGGCGGCAAAAACCTATACACCGACGGGTGGTCGTGATGAATTCATCGTGTTCAGTTCGGGTGGCCAGAGTGGACATCTGATTGTGTACGGTATTCCATCCATGCGCATACTCAAATATGTGGGTGTGTTCACACCGGAGCCCTGGCAGGGTTACGGTTTCGACGACGAATCCAAGGCTGTGCTGGCGCAGGGCCGTATCCAGGGCAAGGACATCACCTACGGTGATACCCACCATCCGGCCATTACCGAAACCAAGGGTATAACCGACGGCCGTTACCTGTTCATCAACGACAAGGCCAACCCGCGTATCGCGGTTGTCGATCTGCACGATTTCGAAACCAAGCAGATTGTCGCCAATCCGTTCTTCAAAAGCTCACACGGTGGCGCCTATGTGACCCCGAACTCGGAATACATCATGGACCCGGCCCAGTATGCAGCACCACTGGAAGACGGTTTTGTGCCGCTGGAAGAGTTCAACGAGAAATACCGTGGCGGCCTGACCTACTGGAAATTCGACAACGAGAAGGGCCGCATCGACAAGTCGCAGTCATTCACTTTCGAAATGCCGCCGTACAGCCAGGACCTGGCTGACGCAGGCAAGGGCCCGTCTTATGGCTGGGGCTTCAACAACTCGTTCTGTTCCGAGCGTTATGTCGGTGGCAACGAGCGTGGACGCCCGCCGTTCGAAGCCGGCTGTTCTTCCAAGGATACCGACTTCCTGCATGTGACCAACTGGCAGAAGGCTGCCGAGCTGGTTGCTGCCGGCAAGGTCAAGAAGGTCAAGGGCCATTACCTGATTGGCATGGACCAGGCCGTGAAGGAAGGTCTTTTATACCTGATTCCCGAGCCCAAGAGCCCGCATGGTGTCGACGTCACGCCCGATGGTAAATACATCACCGTATCCGGCAAGCTCGACAGCCATACCTGGGTGTTCAGCTGGGACAAGATCAAAGCAGCTATCGACAGCAAGAAATTCGAAGGCAAGGACGAGTATGGCATCCCCATCATTGCGCTCAAGGATGCATTGCATAAATCCGTCAATGTAGGCCTGGGTCCATTACATACGCAGTACGACGCCAAGAAATGCGTTGCCTATACCTCGATCTATGTCGATTCCATGATCACCAAGTGGGACTACTGTGAAGGCAAGGTGCTCGACCAGTTGCCGATTCACTACAACGTCGGCCACCTGATGACCATGCAGGGCGACACCATGGATCCGCAGGGTAAGTACCTGGTTGCGCTGAACAAGCTGGCTATCGACCGCTTCAATCCTGTCGGTCCGCTGCATCCGCAGAACCACCAGCTGATCGACATCAGCGGTGAAAAGATGGAGCTGCTGTATGACATGCCGCTGCCGCTGGGTGAACCGCACTATGCTGTGTCGATTAAAGCGGACAAGCTGAAGCCGGCGGTGCGCTACAAGTCAGGCTGGAACAGCCGTACGGATTCAAAATCACCTTACAAAACACGCGCGGGTCGTGAAAAGACCGAGCGTAGCTGTGATGCCGACGGCAAGTGCACCGTACATGTCTACGGCACCACCATCCGTTCGCACATCACACCTGAGATCATCGAGGTGACAGAGGGTGATACCGTATCACTGCACTTCACCAACCTTGAACGTGCCGAGGATGAGGTACACGGTTTCGCGATGTATGGTCAGAACGTTCAGCTCTCGATCGAGCCGGGCAAGACCGCATCAGCCACCTTTGTAGCAGACAAGGCCGGTGTCTATCCATACTACTGCACCGAGTTCTGTTCAGCGCTGCATCTGGAAATGCAGGGTTATCTGCTGGTACAGCCTAAAGGCTACAAAGCCAAGGCAGGTGGTCTGAAAGAAGGCACGACCTATACCGAGGCGGATTACAGGAAACAGGTCGAGACCAATATCGCAACCCAGGGTGTCATCGACCAGGTTGTCGGCTTTATCACCAGCCACAACTACAAGGATTTCCCGACGGTAGTCGCACTGGTTGAAGACGCCACTGACCAGCTCGGTTTCGCCGCCGGCGCGAAAGAGAAGTCAGAGGCCGCTGCAGCCAAGCAGGACTGGAACAACGCCATGCTCTGGGCCAACCAATGGTGGCAGTACCAGGTCAAGACGGCTGACCTTGGCCTGCGTGCCAAGACCTATCTTGAAGAGAATGGAGCCAAGAAGGTCAAGTAACAGTCTCTGTTATAATCGCAAAACAGAAGGGGGCAGTGTTGCCCCCTTCTTTTACTCTAACCTGACCCATAGAGGGTAATCGATATGATCCGAACCAAATTCAAACCCGTGCTTTTTATGTCTGCCTTGATGGCATTGTCTCCCGCGGCATTTGCACTGGACGGCGCTGAGCTGTACAAGACAAAAACCTGCCTGACCTGCCACGGTAAAGACGGCAAAACCACCATTATGCCCAGCTACCCCAAGATCGCCGGTCAGAACGAAGCCTATGCGCTGCAGCAGATGAAAGATATCAAGAGTGGTGCGCGTGCTAATGGGATGTCCGCAGCCATGAAAGGCATCATGCACCTTGTGACCGACGAGGAAATGGAGGCGCTGGCGAAGTACCTCTCGACCCTGCAGCCATGATCCGTCTTTTATGATCGACCGGAAAAGCCTGTTTCAATACCGAGCAGGCTTTTTTGTTGTCGTGAATAAGCAGCAGGGAATTGAACCACAGAGGACGCAGAGATACACATAGTAAACAGAGTTTATTGTTATGTTAAAGGCTTGGGCCGCGAATAACGCAAGACACGTTACAACATGAAAAAGCATTTGCGATTTATGCGTTTTTCACGGCAAATTGTTTTGGTATTCTTTATAAGCCTGTGAGCCTCCGTGTCCTCTGTGGTAAAAAATCAAACATCAGATGCGTTGCCATTTAGCAAGCGACTGATTTAATCAATACGTCATTTCAGAACATGCTTTCCATGATAAGAGTGTTCAACAAGAAAACCTCATTGTTTGCCGCGGTGTTCTTTTTTGTTACCGGTATTGTCTTGTGGGGCGGTTTCAATACCGTCATGGAGGCGACCAACACACTGTCATTCTGTATTTCCTGTCACGAAATGGAATCGACGGTCTACGAGGAATACAGGCACTCGGTGCATTACACCAACTCATCCGGTGTGCGCGCCACCTGTTCGGACTGTCATGTGCCGAAAGAATGGGTGCCAAAAGTGATTCGCAAAATCCAGGCATCAAAGGAACTGTACTACTGGATTACCGGCGAGATCGATACACCGGAAAAGTTCGAGGCCAAACGCCACCAGCTGGCATCGCGAGTCTGGGACTCAATGAAAACGACCGATTCACGGGAATGTCGTAACTGTCACCATTTATCCGTGATGGAGCTTGCACAGCAGGCACGCTTTGCTGCGCGTATACACGCCGATGCGATCGACAAGGGGGAAACCTGCATCGACTGCCACAAGGGCATTACCCACAAACTGCCACAACAGGAAGTGATTGCTGAAGAAGACAGAGAGGAGATCGATATCGAATACGCGGAGGAAATCAACGACACCTGTGCCGGCTGTCATGGCGAGTTTGGCGAAGGCAGTATCGATGGCGAATACCCGCGACTGGCTGGAATGGATGAAGAATATCTTGCCAGCCAGATAAGGCATTTCAAAACCAGGGAGCGCCTGAACATTCCGATGCTGCCTTATGCCACCGAGCGTGAACTGCCGGAAGAGGATGTGCGCTTGATTGCCGCATACCTTTCACGGATTGACCTGCCGACAAAACTGCCGCCCATCGTCGAGGAGGAAGAGTTTGATGCACTTGCACGCCTCGAAGCAAGCGGGCGTGTGGTCAATATAGCCCGTTATCCCGGCAACGTCGAAAAGGGGCGTCGTTTTTACCAGAAAGAGTGTGCAGGTTGCCACGGCGATCAGGGGCAGGGTGATGATGGCCGTAAAATTCCGCAGCTCACGGGCCAGTACAGTATTTACCTGAACAGGCAGATTAATAATTTCCGCAAAGGCGAGAGGCTGCACGATGATCTGCGTGATGCCGATATATTCAAGTCATTCAGTGACGCTGAAATCGACGATATGCTGGCTTATTTATCGATACTGGATGACGGATAATCATGCCGCTACCGGGTTAATAATTGAATAACGGGATATGTTTTAAACCGTAGAAAATTAAAGGAATTTTTACTTGACCTATCTCAATTACATGGCCTCGCCAGCGGTGTAGGATTGCGCAATTCTTAATGCGGTTTTTTCTTGAATGCACTATAGATCAGCTGCGGGCTGATGAGCATTATTTCTAACGCGTACAGCGGGGAACAGTTTATGAACAGCAGGCTAATGATATCCGCGATCACAACGGTGGTCGGTTTAACCTTTTCTACAGCATCCCTGGCCTGGCTGGAAGAAGGCGGTGAACGTGATGAAGCATTGACACTCAAGCCTGACCATGAGAACGGCATTGAAGTGTACGAGGTCTGTGCTGGCTGTCACCTGACCGAAGGCTGGGGCAAGCCAGACGGCACCTTTCCTCAGTTGGCTGGTCAGCACCCAGAAGTCCTGGTCAAGCAGCTGGCGGACATTCGTGAAGGCAATCGTGATAACCCGACCATGTATCCTTTTGCGATACCGGAGTCCATCGGTGGTGCCCAGGCACTGGCTGATGTGGTTCACTATACCGCGAAGCTGCCAATGAACCCGGAAAACGGCAAGGGTGAATGGGCTGAAGGTACGCCCGAATTCGACCAAGGCAAGAAGCTGTATAAAGACAACTGCGTGGAGTGCCATGGAGAGAATGGCGAAGGCAAGGCCGACAAGTTTTACCCGCTGATACAGGGGCAGCACTACAAGTACATGATGCGTCAGTTCGAGTGGATCCGCGACGGCAAGCGCCGCAACGCCAACCCGGACATGGTCAAGCAGATCAAGAGTTTCACTGACAAGGACATGCAGATGGTGATCAACTACGTATCACGGATTCCTGTTCCCAAGGAAAAACTGGCGCCATCAAAAGACTGGCTGAATCCGGATTATGACTAAGGCATAGAGATACCAGGATTAAAGTAAGTTTGTATTCATCAAACACTGTGGGTTATTTCTAGATAATATCTTGGCCACAGAGGCACGGAGTACACGGAGGTTGTTACAGGTATTCGTAGGAGCGACTTTAGTCACGAATTATTCATGTTCGCGACTAAAGTCGCTCCTACATCAATCTGAAATCCTCTGTGTACTCTGTGCCTCTGTGGCAATAACCGGAATTTAGAGAATAGCTATGACGAACAGTCGTTCACTCGTTGTAAATGTGCTGATACTTGCAGCCATTGGTCTGCTGGTTGCCATTTATTTCACACCCATCTGGTGGGTTTCACTGACGGCGCCGAACTATCCGGAAGAAGCTTTTCCGGATGGCATTCGCATTCACTTTCACATGAACGGTGTCTTCAACGGCTGTGAAAAAATCGAAAAGGTCGAGATCACCGAAGAGGAAGCGATCGACTGCGTACACGAGATGGATACCATCAATCATTACGTAGGCATGTACCCGATTGCCGCCGGTGGTGTGATTGAGCGGGCTTTCTCGCCGTTCCTGGTATCGATGCTGGGCGTGATGCTGCTCGGCTTCATGTTCACCAAACCGGCTGTCAGAACAGGCGTGCTGTCGGCCGGTTTTGCCGTGATTGTCGCCTGGATGTATCTGACCTATTACAGCGATGGCGGGCTCAAATACCAGAACAGCGGCTACATCGAGGCGCTGATCACTGCACTGGACCAGGATACGGAAACAGAGCAGAAAGAAATGACACCGGGCGAAGCATTGATTGCCCGCCTCAAGGCTTCGCTTGAAGATAGTGATAGCAAACCTCAGGTTGAGGCGGAAGAGGCCAAGGTAAACGAAAAAGCGAATAACATCGAAAGTCTGAGTGTGACCTTCGAGAAAGACCAGGAACGCAAGCCGGTCAACGAACGTGAGCAATGGAACGGCAGCGGCGCACAGATGCTTTCATGGCATTATGAGAAGAACCTGGCCCGCTACTTCAATGTGCCTGAACAGATCAATCCCATGGTCGCTACCATGTCGGCAGCAGCCAATGCCGTGTTCTGGCTGATGATCGCTGCGATGATCTTCCTTGTTGTCGCAACACGCAAGACCAACAGCAAGCTTTACTGGCTACTGATCATCCCTTCCATCCTGCTGCCGGTGTTCTTTATCATCGACTATTCCGCGTGGTTGTGGTGGTACGGACACACGCTGAATGACATGGGTGCATTCACGGTGAAACCGTTCATGCCAACCGTGTTCGGCGATGGCAAGGTGGCGCAGTTCACGACCCATTCCTATCCATACACCGGTTTCGGATTGATGGTGTTGTTTGCGGCGCTGCTGATCATTGCCGCCAACCAACGCTACAAACAGTTCAATATCGACAAGTGAAGTGCCTTAACAAGCTCGTTCTGCTCATACTGCTGTCACCGGCAGTCGTGTTGGCCGGGCCATTAACGCCGCTGCAACCGCTGATCGACAATGCGGAAGAGGATTCAACCCTGCTGCTGGAGCCGGGAAGCTATGCCGGTCCCGTGGTAATCGACAAGCCTTTGATACTGGATGGCCAGGGAGAGGTAACGATCGATGCCGGCGGCAAGGGGAGCGTCATCGTGGTGGATACCGACGGTGCCGTCATCCGCAACCTGCATCTGACCAACTCCGGCGAATCGCACAACGACATCGATTCAGGCGTGCAGGTACGCGGTAACTTTAATGTGATCAGCGACAATGTTATCGATAACTGCCTGTTCGGTGTTGACCTGCAGCAGTCCGAGAACAATATTGTACGGCGCAACCGCATCAGTTCGAAGCCCTTCGAGCTGGGCACCCGCGGCGATGCCATCCGCCTCTGGTACAGTTTCGACAACAAGGTCACCGACAACGTTATCAGTGATTCACGCGACACCGTGGTGTGGTATTCGGCCAACAACACCATTTCGCGCAATACATCATACGACAGTCGTTACTCGTTGCACTTCATGTATTCACGTTACAACCTGGTCGAGGAAAACCGCTACTACAACAACACGGTCGGCGTATTCCTGATGTACAGTGATGGCGTGGTGCTGCGCAACAACTATATCGCCCATGCTTCCGGTTCGACGGGTGTGGGTATCGGTTTCAAGGAAACCTCCGATGTTACGGTCGAGGGCAACAAGATACTCTACTGTGCCAGCGGCCTTTACATTGACATCTCGCCGTTCCAGCCGGACACGATCAACACCTTCAGCAATAACCTGATCGCCTATAACGGTATCGGCATCCGTTTCCTGAACGACTGGAAAGGCAACGAATTCAGGGAGAACCGCTTTATAGACAATCTGACACAGGTGGTTGTGTCCAGCGGAAAAACAGCGAACCGGAACATCTGGGAAGGCAATCACTGGAGTGATTACGAGGGCTTTGACGAAGACCGGGACGGTGTTGGTGATACGCCTTATGAGCTCTATGTGTATGCAGATCGTCTGTGGCAAGATGTGCCGTATGCGCAGTTTTTCAAGGGATCACCGGTGCTCGAAGTGATGGATTTCCTGGAACGACTGGCGCCGTTTACTGAACCCCGAATCCTGGTTCGCGACGAACAGCCGTCAAAACAGAGGACGCTGGCCCTGGTCGAAGAACAGGCGCAGGTGAAGGATTCGCTGGACATCCTGCGCGAGAGCCTGGGACGGTAACGTAAATTGTACAGATAGATCACCCTGTTTTGCCACAGAGGGCACAGAGATTTATAAAGTCACTTATGTAAAGCGAACTATGAGTAATACCCCAGTACTGAAACATATTCCACCACCGGCCTATGCATGGCTATGGGTAAAACATTCGCGTTGTTCGCGTTCTTTGCGGACAATAATAAACTCCGTGTCCTCTGTACTCTCTGTGGCAAATGCTTTTGACCATCCTGGTGCTAATCGCCATGTCATACACGTAGGAGCTGCCCTTCGGCTGCGCTCAGCACAGGCTTTGGCCGCGAACAGCAACTGATGGCAAAACCTAAAAAAACAACCCGGGGTAAGCAAAAGGCACGCAGGCAGTTCCTGCGCACGGTTGTGCTGGGTGTGGGCGTTGTTGGAGCCTCGCTGCTCGGTTACATACCCGTGATCGGACGCTGGCGGGAACGTGTCCGGCCGCCAGGTGCACTGAAAGAGCATGAATTTCTGGCTGCATGCATCAAGTGTGGACAGTGTGTACAGGTGTGCCCGGTAAATGCGATCAAGCTGGCGGACATGGATGAAGGCTTCGGTATAGGTGCGCCGTATGTCGATACACGCAGCCAGGCCTGTGACTTTTCCTGTGACGGTCTGCAATGCGTGCTTGCCTGTCCTACCGGCGCACTGACGCACCATATCAATTATTCGCATGAAACCGAGATGGCCATTGCACGCGTGGTCAATGAAAAACAGTGCCTGGCTATGATGGGCGAGGGCTTCAACGGACCGGCACGTGGCATGGCATTCAAAGGCAAACTGCGTTATGAAGATGTCGATCGCTGGAACCCGATCAGGGTCAGCGAGTACCCTTATGAACTTGAACTCTGTGACCTGTGCGTCAGGCAATGCCCGATCGAGATCCGCATCGCCCAGTGCGAAGCCGGCAAGCCGCCATCGGGTGATGAAAACCAGTGTCCGCCACAGCATGCGATCAAACTCGAGACCATTGCCAGCGAAGACGGCATCGTGCGCAAGCGCCCGGTGATACTTGAAGGCTGTGTCGGTTGCGGTGTGTGTGAAATGATCTGCCCACCCGAGCCGGCAGTCATCGTTATGGACAGTAAAGAAAGCAGGGGAATGACAGCATGAAACAGCTGATCAAGTCGGTCGCCGTGCTGCTGGGCGCAGACCCGAAGAAACCGGCGCCGGATGATTTTTCGCCGGAAGCCAGAACCCTGCATGCCGAGCAGCGAGCTGACAAGAGCCGCATCGCGGCCATTCATGCCGAAATTGCACACAAGGCCCAGAACAAGATACCGGAAAAATGGCGGCGACGACGCTGGACCGTACTGATCCTGGTGAACCTGTTATTCGTGGTTTCCTTTCAGCTCGATATCCAGATGCTGGAAGGCGCGCTCACGGGGTCGCGTTTTGTAGGTTTTCACATGGCGGACCTGAATTCTGCGCTGCAGGTGATGCTCGCGTACAAGGTAGTTGTAATCAACCTGATGATCGGTACCACCACGGTACTGATCATGTGGTGGCTGCTGGGCGGGCGCACCTTCTGCTCCTGGGTGTGTCCCTATCATCTGCTCGCCGAGTGGGCTGAAATGGCGCACGATTACCTGGCCAAAAAGAAAATCGTCAAAGACCATCCGTTCGACCGCAGGGTGCGTACCTTCTTCTGGATCGTTTTCGCTGTGCTTGCGTTCGTTACCGGCTATACCGTGTTCGAGACCATTTCACCCACCGGCATCCTGAGCCGGGCATTGATCTACGGTCCCGGTATCGCACTGGCCTGGGTTGTAACGCTATTGCTGTTCGAAATCTTCTATTCAAAACGCGCCTGGTGCCGTTATGCCTGTCCAATAGGGCTGACCTATGGCCTGGTCGGCGCGGTTTCACCGTTGAAGGTCACCTATAATCTGTCCAAGTGCTTCCACGAAGCCGAGTGCAAAAAGGTCTGCGAGGTGCCGCATGTACTGGACGTGGTGGTGAAAGGCCGCGCGACTGAAGTGGATCTGTTCATCGGTGCCGACTGCACGCATTGCGGCCGCTGTGTCGATGCCTGTCCGACACACTCGCTCAATCTTGAATTCAAAGGTCTGGGGCAGCTGCTTAAATGAATAATCCCCATTTCTCACCACCTGTCTACTGCGGTCGCCGATCCGCTCGTTGTGAAGGAGCGTACTCGCTCCAGCCGGTTCGACATAGTGTTGACTACGCCTTCACCGTCTTCCACTGCGTGCGCTCCGCCACAACGGCGTCTAGCCCGCATATTGCATGAGAGCGCTCATAAACCCATTTAAGTATATGAATGAAAATGAAATTTTTCGTATATTAGAAAAGTACACTATGTGCCCAGCAACGCTATGCAGTTTTTGGAAAAATTTCAGCGGCCACTTCGCTCGATTGGCCTGTAACCATAGCTATGGCTATGCTTTTCGGCCAATCGAGCAAATTGACTCACTGAAATTTCCCCAAAACTCTGCATTCTCATGCAATATGCGGGCTAGGCAACCTCGCTACGAAAGGCGGTAAGAAATGGGGATAAGTTTCAAGGGCGTATCCAAGCAGTTCCGCCGGGTCAGGGTTTTAAACAACATTGATCTCGATATCAGCCATGGCGACCGCATTGCACTGGTGGGTTCGAACGGCGCCGGCAAGACGACGCTGATACGTTGTTTGCTGGGTGAGTATAACTTCCAGGGCAATATCAGCGTCGACGGCCTTGAGCCGCGTGCGAATCGAACAGATGTGTTGAAGCGTATTGGTTTCGTGCCGCAGTTATCACCACCTTTGAAAATGCCGGTAGGGCAATTGATCAAATTTGCAGCGGGTGTGTGTCAATCGAAGCCGGAGAGAATGCTCGAGATATGCAACCTGCTGGGACTGGATGTCGAACAGATAAAACGCCGTCCTTTCAACAAGCTTTCCGGCGGCCAGAAGCAGAAGCTGTTGATCAGCATTGCTCTGGGCCGGGATACCGATCTGCTGGTGCTCGATGAGCCGGCAGCCAACCTTGATCCTGAAGCCAGGCATAGCTTTTTCCAGTTGCTCGCGGAAAAACAGCAGCACGCGGCGATGATCATTTCCAGCCATCGGCTTGACGAAGTTGCCGCACTGGTCAACCGCGTGATCGAGCTGGACCAGGGCGATATCGTGCTCGACGATCATGTTGCGGATCAGATCGACCTGGACAGTGTGCTGGTCTGTTGCCTGAAACTGAACCGGTCCGATTCGGCCTTTGCAGAAACCATCCGTGAATGGGGTTTCGTTGACAGCGAGAACGGTCTTGTCTGGCGTGGTGAAATTGCAGGCCCGGACAGGCTGCGCTTCCTCGGTGTGCTATCGCGTTATGCAGCGCTGTTAAAGGGTATACAACTGGATGAGAACAACACAGCAGGTGGAGCCGATGTACAGGCACATACTGCTTAGCTGTTTATTCCTTATCGCGTTGGGCTGCACTCAGAGTGAGACCACCGGGCCGGGCGAGGTTCGCTGGGACCGGGAAACCTGTACGCGCTGCAATATGGCCGTGGGTGACCGGTCTTATGCAGCCCAGGTGCGCGGTGCGCCCGCCGGTGAAAAAAGTCGTTTGTACAAGTTTGATGATATCGGTTGTGTCGTGATCTGGCTGGATACACAGGCCTGGAAAGATGACACAGGCACAGAAATCTGGGTGGCGGATCATCGCAACGGTGAATGGCTCGATGCCCACAAGGCGTTTTATATCACCGGAAAAATCAGCCCGATGAATTACGGCCTGGGTGCGCAGGCAGAAACCGCTGAAGGCGCGCTTGATTTTTCACAGGCCATCGAGCATATCAGGATGGCTGAAAACGAACACCATCGCCATGGTGGTCACAACCCGATGAAACCAGAATGAAACACCTCCTGCTTGCGGCTAAAACCGATATGAGCGAATCACTGCGATCACGCTGGTTCATGGTCTATACCCTGGTGTTCGGTGGCGTTATCGTCGCACTGTTCATGTCGGGTCTGACCGAGTCGCGCGTGATGGGATTCAGTGGCCTGTCACGTGTACTGGTCACCTACCTGCAGATCACCATGGCCATCCTGCCGGTGTTCGTGCTGATTACAACGGTGCGCTCGGTTGCCGGCGACCGTGAAGCCGGCGTGTTCGAGTACATGCTGTCTTTACCGGTCAGCCTGTTCGCCTGGTTCTGGGGGAAAATGCTGGGTCGTTTCGTGGTGGTATTCCTGCCGGTATTCCTCGCCATGTTCGCGGCCGTCGCCTGGGGGCTGGGCAGGGATATCGAGATACCCTGGCAACAGGTAATCTATTACACCGGTTTCCTGCTGTCGCTGGCCTGGTGTTTTCTGGGCATCGGCATGCTGGTGTCGACGCTGGCGCGCTCATCCGATGTGGCAACCGGCATCGCCTTCATTATCTGGCTGGGCCTGCTGTTGTTCATGGACCTGATACTGCTGGGTTTGCTGATCCGCCAGGGCTTGCCCTCGGAAACTGTTATTGTACTCGCGCTGTTCAATCCGATGCAGGTGTTCCGTACCGCGGCGATGATGCTGTTCGATCCGCAACTGGTTCTGCTGGGGCAGTCGGCCTATGTGATTCTGGATAATTTCGGCAAGCAGGGTTATATCCTGTGGGCGCTGCTGTATCCCGTCGGTCTGGGTACCGTCTGCGCCTGGTTCGGTTATGTTATGTTCAAACGCAGCGACCTGCCCTGATTGTGTCGTGGGGTGATTTTTTGCCGCAGAGGGCACAGAGAACACAGAGATAGTGACAGGAATTCGCAGGTGCGGCTTCCACCGCGAATGCGTTTTCGGTTGACAGTTGATTTTTAGCCGCAAACAACGCCAATAACACTAATTGCTTTTATTTATTAAGGAAACCCTGATAAATTCCGTTCGCCCTGAGCATGTCGAAGGGCATGGCTAACTTCATGATATTGTAGTATTACTGACAAATGGTTCGACAAGGCTCTCCTGAGTCTATCGAAGGGCTCACCATGAACGGTAATATTAATCAGAGTTTCTCTAAATACTAATTTGCGTATTTTGCGTTATTCGCGGCTGAAGCCTGCAAGACAATAAGCAACTCTGCGTTCTCTGTGCTCTCTGTGGCTAACATCTGACAATGCTTTTATAACGACGATTAAAAATCGCCATCAAATTCATCATAGTCGAGCATTTCTCTCAGACGTTTCATTTCCAGGTGTTTTTCCAGTTCACGCCTTGCGTTTTTTGACGGCGAATCAGCAGGGGGTGTATCAAGGTACTCGATATCGTCCTGCTCATCGCAGTCATCATCAAAATCACTATCTTCGATATCATCATCAGCCATAGCATGTTTCTCCGCTTTTACTGAGGATTGTTTGATGTTGTAATTGATCGTCATCGTTGTAAAACCGCTGTTTATCCCTTTCATGTACGCCTGGCGAGCATGTATGCGGCGGCCACAATATGGCTGATTAACGAGTCACGATATTCGCGATATTATGTCCGTGGCAACGGCTTGGCAATATATTTTCAGAGCGCTGAATACAGAAAATCAGTGCGGGCTGGTCCGATTTGATGCCTCAAAATACCGTATTATGCGCATCTTCAGAATAGTTGATGCACGTCAACTTATATCAGCTCTCAATTGCTTAGACTCAACTCCTTTTAATAACTACAATTATTTACCCATCTGTAACAGATTGGTAATGCTGTTTGACGCTGGTTAGTGGATAATAGCGCCTTTTGATTCACATACATAAGCCAATTCGATGCATCCAAGGGAAGTAGCGTTCAACAATCTTCAGCAGCATTTCAGTGAAGCCAGGCAACTGAATATGCGTAAGCTTTTCGAACAGGATAACGTTCGTTTTAAACGATTCTCATTACAGTTTCAGGACATCCTGCTCGATTATTCAAAAAACCTGATCTCATCTGAGACCCTGACGCTGTTGCTGGAACTGGCAAAAGCGTCCGATGTGGAATCCTGGCGTGATCGCATGTTCCACGGTGAAAAAATCAATGACACCGAGCATCGCGCCGTATTGCATATCGCGTTGCGTAACCGTTCAGACAACGCGATAAATATCGACGGCGAGGATGTGATGCCGGCTGTGCGCAGTGTCATTGATCACATGAGTGATTTTGCCAGGCGCGTCAGAAGCGGGGAATGGACAGGATACACGGGCAGGCGCATCACCGATGTGGTCAATGTCGGCATCGGTGGTTCCGACCTGGGGCCAAAAATGGTCTACCAGGCGCTGAAACCTTATCGGCACCCGGAAATGAGAGCGCATTTCATATCCAATATCGATGGCGCGCATACCGAGGAAATTCTGGGGCAGCTCGATCCTGAAACGACCCTGTTTATTGTCTCTTCCAAGACCTTCACCACGCAGGAGACGATAACCAATGCGAATACCGCCAGAAGCTGGTTCCTGGCCGCGGCTGAAGACGAGCAGCATATCGCAAAGCATTTTGTCGCAGTATCGACCAACCGCGAAGATGTCATCAACTTCGGCATCGACCCGGAAAATATGTTCGAGTTCTGGGACTGGGTTGGCGGCCGTTATTCGTTATGGTCAGCCATCGGCCTGTCCATCATCCTGCTGGTCGGCGAAGACAACTTCATTGAGCTGCTCGAAGGCGCTCATGCGATGGACAACCATTTTGCATCTGCGCCACTGGCGGAGAATATGCCGGTGATCCTGGCGATGCTGGGCGTCTGGTATAATAATTTTTTTGGCGCAGAGACCCATGCGATCCTGCCCTATGACCACTACCTGCGCAGTATGCCGATGTACCTGGAGCAGGCCGACATGGAAAGCAACGGCAAATCCGTTGATCGCGATGGCCATCACGTTAACTACAACACCGGGCCGATCGTATGGGGTGCAACCGGGATCAATGGTCAGCATGCGTTTTACCAGTTGATCCACCAGGGCACGAAACTGATTCCGGCCGACTTTATAGCTTCTGTACAGACGCATTCTCGCCTGAAACAGCAGCATGACATCATGATGTCGAATTTCTTCGCACAGACCGAAGCGCTGATGCGCGGTCGTACCCTGGAAGAAACTATTGAGGCTGTCGAGCAATCCGGTATCAATGTTGATGATGTTCGTGATCGCCTGCCGCACATGGTGTTCGAAGGCAATCACCCGAGCAACACCATCCTGGTGACCAAGCTGACGCCTTATAACCTGGGGTCGCTGATTGCCCTGTATGAACACAAGATCTTTGTACAGGGAGTCGTCTGGAACCTCAATTCCTATGATCAGTGGGGTGTTGAACTGGGTAAGCAGCTGGCGAAAAAGATACTCGGTGAGTTTGAATCATCGGATACCACGGCCGAGCATGATTCATCCACCAGCAACCTTATCCGCTATTACATGCGGGTGAGCCGCGGGCAGGCTAAAAATAGCGATGCATGACCTTTCGTCTGCTGGCATGTTCATTGCTTACGTATAAATGGCATATAGATGAATATCATTGCAGCAGATGTGGGTGGCACCAAGACACGGATCGTAGTTGCGAATGCGAATACACCTGACGAAGTACTCTATGAAGCCAGATACAGCAGTGGCGATTTCGACAGTTTCGAGCCTCTGTTACATACGTTTATCGAGGATAGCGGCTGTGACAGCAGTCAGTTAACCGTATTGTCGCTGGCATTGCCGGGCGTCGTGAATGGCGCAGAGGCGAAACTGACCAACTTGCCCTGGACCATCAGCAAGAATGTATTGCAGGATGAATTTGGTGTTGAGCAGATTCATTTCATGAATGATTTTCAGGCATCGGCGCTGGGCATTGCGCACCTGAAGCCTGATGACATGGTCTGCCTGAACCGGGGCGTGCACAAAAATGATGCAACACGGGTTGCTGTTGGTGCAGGTACCGGTCTGGGCGTTTCATGGATGCTGAGCGATGGCGCCAACGCCAGGGCCTGGTCGACAGAGGGTGGACACGTTGATTTCGCCCCGGTTGATGAACAGCAGATAGAACTGCTGAAATTTCTGATCAAGCGCCATGGCCATGTCTCTTACGAGCGCCTGCTTTCCGGTGACGGGCTGGTGGCACTGTACGAGTTTTGCAGCGGAAATGACTGTGCAGAAATTGATGCGGCCCGGGTGCATGCAGAAGCTGAAGCTGATAATGAAGCGGCACGCAGCGCCATGGAACTGTTTGTGCGAATTTATGGTGCTTTCGTCGGTAATATGGCGTTATTATTCAAACCACAAGGTGGGATTTACATCACCGGTGGTATCGCAGCAAAAATCATATCGTGGATGAAGTCAGATGACTTTATTTCTTCATATTTGAACAAGGGGAGAATGCGGGCATTGGCTGAACAGACGCCCGTTAATCTGGTTATCAATGAACGTGTTGGTGTGATAGGCGCCATATCAGAAGCAGTTAAAAGACAGGTAGATAATAATGAGTATTAGTCACCAGAAGCAGGCGAAAAACTATCGCTATTATATTGATTCAAACATCGGTTCAGAATTGACGAGAAAAACTCTGGTGCTGGTGCTGGCGGGCGGTGCCGGTTCCAGGCTCAAGGGGTTGACCAAGTGGCGTGCGAAACCGGCGGTACCATTCGGTGGCAAATACCGTATCATCGATTTTGCATTGTCGAACTGTGTCAACTCGGGACTACGCCGCATTGGCGTGCTGACCCAGTACAAATCACATTCGCTGATTCGTCATATGCAGCGTGCATGGGGTTTCATGCGTGCGGAAATTGGCGAATTTGTCGAGGTCATCCCCGCTCAGCAGCGTGTTGCGCTGGACTGGTATCGCGGTACCGCCGATGCGCTGTACCAGAACATCGACATTATTCGCCGCCATGGTCCGGATAATGTCATCGTGCTGGGCGGTGACCACATCTACACCATGGACTACTCCAAGATGCTATACGAGCACGTGACTTCGGGTGCGGATCTGACTGTCGGCTGCATCGAGGTGCCGCGCGAAGACGCGAAGGAATTTGGTGTTATGTCGATTGACGAGAATTTCAGAATCACCGAGTTCACCGAAAAGCCGGAAGACCCGGAACCCATGCCGGGAAAACCGGATAAAGCGCTGGCTTCCATGGGCATCTATATTTTTTCCACCGCCTACCTCTACGCCAGCCTGATTGCCGATGCGGAGAATCCGGATTCAGCGCATGACTTTGGCAAGGATATCGTGCCGGCCAGTATTTCCAAGTGTATTGCCAACGCGTTTCCATTCGTGGACAAAGATGGCGAGCCAGCCTACTGGCGTGATGTGGGTACCGTCGATTCCTACTGGGAAGCCAACATGGAGCTGTGTGAAGTAAAACCTGAGTTGAATCTGTATTCACGGGAGTGGCCGATATGGACCTACCAGACGCAGCATCCCCCCGCCAAGTTTGTATTCGATGATGACGATGCACGCGGCCAGGCCATTGACTCGCTGGTCTCCGGCGGCTGTATTATTTCCGGCGCCCGGGTCAAGCGCTCGGTCATCTTCTTCGGTACCGAAATCGAGCGCGGATCAGCCGTCAAGGACAGCGTTGTATTGCCCAAGGTCAGTATCGGCAAGAATTGTCGAATTACCCGCGCGATTATCGACAAGGCCTGTGCTATTCCTGACGGTATGGTGATTGGTGAGGATCTTGACAAGGACAAGGAGCGTTTCTACGTCACCGAGACCGGCATCGTGCTGGTTACGCCCGAAATGCTCGGACAGCATCTCTATGTCGTAGACAAGGAGCAGCTGACGGCATGACAAATACGACACGAGTAAATTTTACACTGTGCTGGCATATGCACCAGCCATGGTATCAGCAGGGTATCGACGGTGAGTACCAGTTGCCTTGGGTCTATCTGCATGCAATAAAAGACTATGCGGATATGGTTGCACATCTCGAAGCGCATCCGAAGATGAAAGTGGTGGTGAATTTTGCACCCGTACTGCTCGAGCAGCTTGATGACTATGCACGGCAGCTGAAGAACTGGCTCGATCATGGGCAGAAAATGCAGGATCCGCAGCTGAACCTGCTGGCTGGCGTGACAGAAATACCAGCCAACATGCACGAACGTTATCGCTTGCTGTGCGACTGCCAACGCGCGCATGCACCGAAGATGATCGATCCGTATCCGGTGTTTAAATCTTTATTGTCACCTGTCAAATACATGTTCCCGCATCATCAATGCCCAGAGCAGGGTACAGACTTCCTGCAATACCTGGATCCCCAGTACTTTGTCGATGTGCTGGTCTGGTATCACCTGGCATGGCTGGGCCATTCGCTCAAGCAGTCTGCTACTGCGCAACGCTTGATAGAAAAAGAAGCCCTGTTTGATGAGCTTGACCGGCGAGAACTCATTCAACTGATTCACGATTGCATGGCTGAGCTGATACCGCGTTACCGGCAACTTGCCGAGCGCGGCCAGATAGAACTGTCGATGACGCCCTACGGTCATCCGATTATTCCGCTGTTGAATGACATGAAGAACATGCGCTGTTCACAGCCAAAAGATGCTATGCCAGAACATGCATCGTATCCAGGCGGTGCTGAACGTTCGCGCTGGCATATACAGAAGGGCATCGAATGTTTTGAACATTACTTCGGCATTCGCCCTCAGGGCATCTGGTTGTCCGAAGGGGCCATTTCAGAAGACGCGATTGCAATGATCGAAGAATTTGATTTCAAGTGGACGGCTTCCGGTGAAGGTGTGTGGCGCAGCAGTATTCATATGTCCGATCATGATCCGGAAATGGTTCATAGCAAACGCGCACTGTTTCATTCATACCAGCTGAATGACTATGAACCGAAAATATTTTTCCGTGATGATGGCTTGTCAGACCTGGTCGGTTTCGAGTACAGCAAACGCAATTCTGTGGAAGCCGCCAATGACCTGGTGCAGAACCTGGTCAATATCTCGGATTTTCTGGGTGATAGTGCAGGGCGGCATGTTGTAAGTATCATACTCGACGGGGAGAATGCCTGGGAGTATTACCCGCATAACGGTTATCACTTTCTCAACCACCTTTACAAGCAGCTTTCAGATCATAAGCGTATTCGCACGGCCTGTTTTTCAGAACTGGTGGATCTGCCGATGTGCCATGACCTGGAAGAGTTGTGTGCCGGCAGTTGGGTCTACGGTTCGTTTTCAACATGGATTGGCAATGCAGATAAAAACAGGGCATGGGACCTTCTGTGTGAAGCAAAAATCGCTTTCGACAGGGTGATGGAGCAGGGCACACTGGATGATGAGTCCAGTCAGAGAGCAACAAGGCAGCTCGCAATATGTGAAGGCTCTGACTGGTTCTGGTGGTTTGGCGATGTAAATCCATCAGCCAGCGTCAGTGAATTTGACCAGCTGTTTCGTACCCAGCTGAAAAACCTGTATGAACTTCTGCAGTTAAACGTTCCCGCCGTGCTCGAAGAGCCTGTGTCATTAGGCGGTGGCAGTGCAGAAAATGCCGGCACCATGGTGAGAAATGTCGGATGAGTTCACAGGACTTCTATGATCGTCGTGCCGGCGTATTACTGCACCCGACTTCGCTGCCCTCGGGCATTCTGGACCGGGACGTAGAGCGCTGGCTGAAGCTGCTGTCCGGTTCGGGCTTCAGTGTCTGGCAGGTACTGCCACTGGGCGAACCGCAGGGGGGGCTGTCACCGTATCAATGCATTTCTGCATTTGCGATGAACCCCGCCCTGTTACCTGATTTTCCGCCGCTGGACAAGACCGTGCCGGGTTACATTGAATTCTGTACCAGGAACCATGAATGGCTGTATGACTACACGCTGTTCAAGGTGCTGAAACAGATGTTCGATGATGCCCCCTGGTTTGAGTGGCCTGACGAGTGGAAGTACCGGCAACCACATGCGATGCAACGTGCATTTGACGAGTTCAAGGATTATGTGGCCGAGCTGAGCTGGGAGCAATTCCAGTTGTACAACCGCTGGCGGCGAATAAAACAGGAGGCAAACGAAAACGGCATTCGCCTGTTCGGTGATATTCCGCTGTTCGTGGCACATGACAGCGTAGATGTATGGGCACACCCGGAACAGTTTTTACTGGATGAAAAAGGCATGATGACGGTCGTCGCCGGCGTCCCCCCCGATTATTACTCTGCAACCGGGCAACGATGGGGCAATCCTCACTATAACTGGGGTGTCATGCGACAGGAGAATTACGCATGGTGGTTATCGAGAATCAACCATCACTTGCAGGAGTTCGATCTGCTCAGAATCGACCATTTCAGGGGGCTCGAATCCGCCTGGATGATCGATGCAGCCTGTGAAACAGCGATCGATGGCCATTGGGAGCGTATGCCTGGTGACGAACTTCTGCGCAGAATCAATCAAGATGCGGGGCATTTGCCGATAGTCGCCGAAGATCTCGGCATCATTACGCCCGAGGTTACGGCGCTGCGCAAGAAACACGAGCTGCCGGGTATGTCAGTACTTCAATTCGGGTTCGATGAGCATGATGACAATCCTCATAAGCTACAGAATATCAAGCAGGATAGCGTCGTCTATACCGGTACCCATGATAACGATACCACTAAAGGATGGTATCAAGGCCTTGATAAAGATGGTAAAAATTACATTCTGCAAACATTGAATATTCCACATATGGATCAGCATCCTGAACAGGATGATGAACGCACTGCAGACCTCGTGGTAGACAGGCTGATTGACAACGCCATGAATTCGCAGGCAAGCCTGTGCATTATCCCGATGCAGGACTGCCTTCACCTGGGCTCGGTAGCGAGAATGAATATCCCGGGTACGATAGATCGTAACTGGCAATGGTCTTTTAAATGGGAACAAATACATGACGATTTTGCAGCTGATATGAGGCTGCGAATCGAAACGGCAAATCGGTTGATTAATAAACATGGTTGAAGCGCTAAATAAATTACAGCATGGGTTACACCATGATCCGTTTGAATGGCTTGGTATTCATCCGGCACGCCCGGGTTATGTCATTCGTGCATTCATGCCGTCTGCAGAGAGCGTCGATGTCGTTGGTATCGGTCCAATGGAGCGGCTTGAGGGTAGCGATACCTTTGAGTTGAGTATCTTGCAGGCGGATAAAGACAAGCTGCCGCAGCACTACAGCTTGAGCTGGATAGAAAAAGGCACACAGGACAGGCATACCGCGGTGTCGCCATACAGTTTTGAGCCGCAATTGAGCAATTATGACCTGGACCTGTTTGCTATCGGGGCTCATCTGCACATCTACCGGATTCTCGGAGCCAGGCTTTGTGTTGTTGATGGAATTGAAGGCTGCCTGTTTGCAGTCTGGGCACCGAACGTCAAGCGTGTCAGCGTGGTCGGTGACTTCAATGGCTGGCATGGTTTGCGTCATCCAATGCGCAGCCGGGGCGCATCCGGTGTATGGGAGCTGTTTATCCCGGGTTTGCACGCGCATGATAGCTACAAGTACGAAATCCGGACCAGCACGGACGAGATCCTGCACAAGAGCGACCCCTACGCACGCGTCATGGGCATGCGTCCGGAAACAACAAGCCTGATACCTGCAAAAGACGCTTATCACTGGAAAGATGAGCAATGGATACAGCATCGCACCAACTGGCAGTGGTTGCATGAGCCGATGTCGATTTACGAAGTTCATGCGGGTTCATGGCGGCGTCACGATGACGGCAGTTTTCTGAGTTATTCAGAACTGGCAGAACAACTGGTGCCTTATGTGCTTGAACTGGGTTATACCCATATCGAGTTGCTGCCGATCACCGAGCATCCACTGGATCAGTCCTGGGGTTACCAGGTCAGTGGCTATTATGCGCCGACAGCAAGACATGGCAGTCCCGATGAACTAAGGCATTTCATTGATGTGTGCCACCAGAATAACATCGGTGTCATACTCGACTGGGTGCCTGCCCATTTTCCACGGGATGAATTTGCACTCGCGCGTTTCACCGGTGAAGCCTGTTATGAATACGGCGATCCCAACAAGGGTGAGCACCAGGACTGGGGTACGTTGATATTCAATTACGGTCGCAGTGAAGTCCGCAATTTTTTAATTTCCAACGCGGTTTTCTGGATACAGGAGTTTCATATCGACGGCCTGCGTGTCGATGCGGTTGCTTCGATGCTGTATCTCGATTATTCACGCGAGCACGGTCAGTGGTCGCCGAATGTTTATGGCGGTCGCGAACATCTTGAAGCCATAGAATTTCTAAAGCACCTGAACGAAACTGTTCATGCCGAGTTCCCCGGTGTACTGACGCTGGCTGAAGAAAGTACTGACTGGCCACAGGTGTCGCGCCCGACGGATACCGGTGGCCTCGGTTTTTCCATGAAATGGAACATGGGCTGGATGCATGACACGCTCAATTATTTCCAGGCTGATCCCGTCTACAGGCGATTCCATCAGAACCAGCTCACATTCAGCCAGCTCTATGCATACAGCGAAAACTTCATACTGCCGCTGTCGCACGACGAAGTGGTACATATGAAACGCAGTATGCTGGATAAAATGCCGGGTGATGTCTGGCAGAAATTTGCCAACTTGCGAGTGCTGTATACCTACCAGTATGCACATCCCGGAAAGAAACTGCTGTTCATGGGCAGTGAGTTCGGGCAATGGGATGAATGGAGCGAAAGAAAGGGGCTGGACTGGATCGTTGCCGGTATGGATAAACACGCCGGGCTTAGAAATCTTATTCAGGACCTGAATATCCTTTATCGTGAAAATCCGGCATTGCATGCGCATGACTTTCAGCCTGAGGGCTTTCAGTGGATTACATGCACAGACGAAGAAAATTCCATCCTCGTGTTCATGCGACGTTCAAAGTATGAATCCATAATCTGTGCTTTCAACTTCACCCCGGTGCCACGTGAAAACTATGTCATTGGCGTACCCGAGCAGGGTTCATACGTCGAGGTGTTTAACTCTGATGCGTCATGGTATGGCGGCGCTAACCTGGGTAATGCGGGTAAGGTTACAACCGTCAGGCAGCAGGAACATGGCTTTGAATACAGCCTGAAACTTACACTACCGCCACTGGCAGGGTTGTTTTTTCAAAAGGAAAGCGAGTGAATATTTTATTTGCAGCCAGCGAGGCTTTCCCGTTTATCAAAACAGGGGGGCTGGGTGATGTCATACACAGTCTTCCAGTAGCACTCAATAAGCTGGGTCATGACGTGCGCCTGGTATTGCCGGCATACAGAGATGTGCTGGCGTCTGTTGATACATTGAAAGACCTGGGCACTAT
>CALLCZ010000139.1 GCA_937998645.1 uncultured Gammaproteobacteria bacterium | reverse complement strand
GCTGGTTAAAGAAAGAAAGATCACCAGAACAATTAAAAAACAACCAATAGCCAGCCACAGTTTCCGATAGCGTAATTCAGGATTTACCGATTCCATCAGATAAACAGCGCCACCAGCACAACACCAAGGACAAGCCGATAGGCGACAAACGGCATCATGCCGATACGCTCGAGTAATTTAAGAAAATAATGTATGCATGCGTATGCGC
The DNA here is from genome assembly GCA_937998645.1 of uncultured Gammaproteobacteria bacterium. GTDB lineage: Bacteria > Pseudomonadota > Gammaproteobacteria > SZUA-229 > SZUA-229 > JABDQW01. The sequence goes on along the minus strand of CALLCZ010000139.1, from coordinate 23,861 downwards.
TCACGGCAGAGATCAATGCGCCGATCAACAAAGGTTGCGCATCCTCTATACTCGCAGCACTCAGGTATTCCATGGTTTCAAGCGAGCCTGCAAGAAAAATGACCGGTATCGACAGCAGGAATGAAAATCGCGCTGCTGCTTCACGATTCAGACCAAGCATCAAAGCAGCGGTAATGGTAATACCTGAACGTGATGTTCCCGGTATCAATGCCAGGGCCTGCGCCAGGCCGATGATCAATACATCACGTAAATGCAGTCCGTATTCATTCTTGCTGCGCTTGCCCGTCCTGTCCCCATACCACAGCAACAGGCCAAACACGATGGTGGCCATTGCAATGACCATGGGCGAACGCAGCTGGGTTTCGATCACGCCCTTGAACAACAGGCCCGCAAGACCAACCGGAATCGTGCCGATCAGTACTGCCCAGGCCAGGCGGGCATCAGGCGTCAATCCACCTTTGAAGGACGCGAACCACTCAACCAGCATGCGGGCCAGCTCTCTACGAAAATAAAGTACCACTGCTGTCAGGGTTCCGGCATGGACCGCGACATCAAAGGCAAGTCCCTGGTCAGGCCAGTCGGTCAGCACCGGCACCAGGATCAGGTGCGCAGAACTCGATATAGGCAGAAACTCTGTCAGCCCCTGTACCAGGGCCAGTATTACAATCTGTAGTATTTCCAATTAATCATTCCATAAAATATTGCGGCTCTTCCTCTAATCGAGCAGGTTATTAATCAAGTGCTTGCCACAGAGGCACGGAGCTCACAGAGGTTATTAGATGTAGAGCGGCTTTAGTCGCGATTATAGCTATTCGCGGCTAAAGCCGCTCCTACGTTCACTGTAATCCAAATCAAAAGACCGAAAACAAGTATTAGCCTCTGTGTTCTCTGTGCCTCTGTGGCTAAATATTTATTGAATCAACTCACTAAGCCTGGTGAAGACCAAAATTGTTACAGGCGATTTCGATAATCCTGCATTGCAAATCCCATTAATGGCAGATCAATATTTTTGCTCAATGCCATCGCTTTGAAGCGCTCGCCCATCTCGGACGGCAAGGTCAGTGTCTTGATCTGTTGCGCCAGCAATAACTGTTGTCTGGGATCGTCACTTGCGACCGCCTGATGCAACTCTCCCAGCCCGCAGCCCAGCAGGTACATGGCCTGTGAAGTGTAGCCACTCACCTCGAAACCGGCATCAACAGCGGCATAAGCAACTGCACTGAAATCCACAAAGGCCGTTATGTCCTGCAAGCCCGGATACCAGAGCGGGTCGGCATGTGCGCGGTGCTGATAATGGCAGATCAGGGTGCCGCAATCCCGTTCGTCGAGATAGTATTCCTGCACCGGGTAGCCGTAATCAACCAGCAACACCAGGCCTTTATCGACAACCGCGTAAAGACTGGCCAGCCATGCTGTGATCGCCGGGTTGAATTCAGAACAATAGCCATTACCGAAGGCCTTGCCACGACGCTGCTCGATTGTGCGAACCTGTTCCACCATGGCCTCATCGGCCTGTGCATAGTCAGCTTTCAGATGGCCATGCCGGCTTACGATTCGCAGCTGCTCGACAGCACCATCAGCTATGCGGAAACATTCGACGGGCATCGCGTCCAGTACTTCATTGGCTACGACCACGCCCTGGACAGGCTGTTCCGGCAGCGCATCTAGCCACAGCACCTTTTCCACCAAATGCGGCGCCCTGTCGATAATAGTCTGTTTCTGGCGTTCGCGCAGTTCGCTACTGAGCTCAACGATGAAATAATGCCCGGGCAATGCGTGCAACCGCTCCAGCTCGAGCAGTATATCGGCAGCCATTACACCCGAGCCGGCGCCGAACTCCAGCATATCAGCCTGCTCCAGCTCGTTAAGAACCTGCGCTGCCTGGCGTGCAACACAATACGAAAACAACGGTGACACTTCAGGCGCAGTAATAAAATCGCCAGCTGCACCGAATTTCTGCAGACCACCACTGTAATAACCCAGCCCCGGTTGATACAGCGCCATATGCATAAATGCACTGAATGCGATTGAACCGCCCTGTTTTTCACAGGCTGCAGATATACAGGCACACAGATCCCGGCTGCGTATCCTTGCGGCTTCATCAGGCTCAGGCAATGATTCAATGGATTGAGTCATAATGGATGGGTTTGCTTATTTGTGCGATTATTAGCCATTGCTGCCTGTGCTTGCACGCAGCACTGACAACCACTACGAACGGGAATACAAACGGTGGATTCTAACTCAGAAATCAACAGAAAGACGGTACTCATCACCGGCGGGGCAAAACGTATCGGCGCAGAAACCTCGCGTACACTGCATGCTGCCGGCATGAATATTGTCATACATTATCGCTCATCTCAGCAGGAAGCCGACGAACTCTGTTATGAACTCAACCAGCAACGCGAAAATTCAGCGGCAGTAATTCAGGGCGACCTGGACGACGACAGCGTTTACAGCCGGCTGATAGAGGACACGGTTGAAATATGGGGCCACCTCGACGTACTGATCAACAATGCCTCCAGTTTCTTCCCGACACCGGTTGGCACGATTACGCTCGGCCACTGGCACAACCTGATCAACAGCAACCTCAAGGCCCCCTTGTTTCTGTCACAGGCGGCAACGCCTTATCTGAAAGAAAATAACGGCTGCATCATCAATATGGTCGACATTCACGCTTTCCGCCCGATGCGAAAGCATCCGGTGTATTGCGCCGCCAAGGCGGGCCTTGCGATGCTGACGCAGTCACTGGCCAAGGAGCTTGGTCCCGAAATCCGCGTCAACGGCATTGGCCCGGGCGCCATTCTCTGGCCTGAAAATGATATGGACGAAAACACCAAACAATACATCATCGAACGCACGGCACTGAAACGTCACGGCGAGCCTGCAGATATTGCCAAGGCAATCCTGTTCCTGGTCAGAGATGCCGATTACATCACCGGGCATATTGTCCCGGTTGATGGCGGCCGCTCGCTGAACATCTAACCGTGTCTGCAAAAATAGGCCTGCTCAGTGATGTACACGCAAAACATGCACCTGTAGCAGAAGCATTATCAATCTTTAAAAGCGAACAGGTTGACCTCATTATCTGCCCGGGTGATATTGCCGGTTACTTCGATGAAATCAACCCTGTCATTGATTTATTAATCGAGAGCAATTGCCAGACAACTATCGGCAACCACGATCAGTCGTATATCGAAGCACATAGTGAAGAAACGCATACAGAAGAATATCACTTCCTCAATAATTTACCCGAGAAGCTAGAGTACGAAATAGAAGGTAAACGCATTTACGTTGTGCATGCACACCCGCCTGCTTCACAACATGGCGGCATCAAGCTGCTGGATGTCGATGGTGAACTGATACCGGAGCAGAAACAATACTGGAAGCAGGCATTAAATGATGTGGATTATGACGTATTGATCGTCGGTCATACTCACCAGGTATTTGCCGAACTACTCGGTGACGTGCTGGTTATCAATCCCGGCAGCACGCAGTTCAATCACACCTGCATGGTTCTCACATTACCTGAAATGACCGTGCAAACGTTTGCACTGCAAGGCAAGGACCCGGTGAAATCCTGGAACTGGGGCAAATTCATACACAACGAGTAACCCGCCATGAACAGGGCATTAAACATAATACTGTGCAATATTGCGCTTTACGGTTGCGCACACACTGATCCCGATAATACAGCTCAAGCTGATACACCTGCCACCGAGACACAAGCACGGACATTCGTATATGAATGCCCCGATGACTTCAGTTTTGTCGCCAGAACAGAAACCGGCAAGGTCTGGTTGTTCCTGCCGGGCCAAACCATTGACCTGCCGCAGGTAGCATCAGCCTCCGGCACCAGATACTCCAACGGCAGTGACATGTTCTGGAGCAAGGCCGATGAAGCGCTCATCGAAACCGGCGATGGAAAACACGCCGGCTGCAGGAATAATCGCGCCAAAGCAATCTGGGAGCACGCCAAGCTCAATGGCGTTGATTTTCGCGCACTCGGAAACGAACCCGGCTGGTATATGGAAATCTCAAACAGGCAGGATATATTGCTGGTTACCGACTACGGCCAGCGTACTTACCGGTTCCCATCCTCAGTCATCAAATCGGAACCACATAGCAGAACTGCCATCTACAGCGCATCTAACGACGACAGCATGATAGAGGTTGTTATCAAGGGCGATCCATGCCGCGACAGCATGAGTGGTGAAGCGTTTCCCGCCACGGTTTCAGTGCGGATCGACAACAAAAAATACCACGGCTGCGGCAGGGCACTGCACTGAACCTCAGTGCTAATGTAAATCACCGGATCATCCCGTAGCAGCGACTTCAGTCGCGAATGATGCTGATTTCGCGGCTGAAGTCGCTGCTACCTGTTCCGCTTAACCGACATTGTGGCAACGAATTAAAAATCGAACGCGATCGGCGCCAGGCTCTCTTTTGACTTGTCGAACTCAACCCAGAGTTCTTCGTAGGTCTTTTCTGCCGCAGGATGAACCAGCCCGGGCGCTATCTCGGCCAGCGGCCACAGCACGAATGCATTTTTCAGGATTTCTTCGCGCGGCAGCTTGAGCCCGTTTTCATCCAGCACCAGGTCATCATAGAGCAACAGGTCCAGGTCCAGTGTCCGCGATGAAAACCTGGGGCCGCTTCTGTCACGGCCATGTGCATCCTCTATTTCGGCCAGGGCGCGATTGGCGCTATGAACATCCTCGTTGACCTCGCAGGCTATCACCATATTGTAGAATGCATCGCCCTCGAAACCGACAGCCTCGCTTTCGTACACCGATGACAGCTCCAGTTCGCCAAAGCGCTCACGCAAGGCTTTGATACCCTCACGCGTGTTCCGCTCACGGTCGATATTACTGCCCAGGCTGATGTAAATTTTTGCCACTAGCCCGCACTTCTCATCAGGATTTCGAATTCAGGTGCATCTGCAGTGTTTCTGAGTGCGCGTCTGGACTGAAAAGCATAGCAATAGCTATGGTTTGATGGACTAATTCGCCGGGAGCGAATTAGGATGCCTGTGCACCCGAAGGGTGAAACACAGGGATGTGTTTCATCAACACGAGTGCGCAGAGACGCTACAGATGTGCATGGAACGAAATAGCGCCCCACCAAACAGACTTTATTTGATCGAAATCGAGCTTCGGGTTTTATATTCATGCAGTTACTCGTGTTATGCGGCGGCCTGGTGAGAAATGCGGGCTAAGATCGTTCGCCACGCTCAATAATGACACCCACTTCCCTGGAACCGGTAACGGCGCCGGGTTTGCCCAGTTTCAGCCTGAGCCAGGGCACATCGAATTCCTCAAGTATGATTTCAGCCATGCGCTCGGCCAGGGTTTCGACCAGCTGAAACTCGCTTTCTTCAGCAAACTTGATCAGCCTCTTGGCCACGGCCTTGTAATTGAGCGCATCATCGATGCTCTCGGTGGCCGCTGCCTTGCGGTTATCGGCCGCCATTTCCAGGTCAATGCTGACGACCTGCCTGACTTTCCGCTCCCAGTCATAAATACCGATGATGGTTTCGATGCGCAGATCACTGATATAAACAATATCCATAGGCTTCCCGATTTTCAGTTTTCGCAGACTCTGACAGGGCTTGCACGCTATTTCAAGAGCTGCCGACAGAACCCGGCTGTTGGGTACCCTGATCCCGTTGCCAAGAGCGGATTTAGCCTTGTTTCGCCCCCGAAACTCGGCTAGAATTGCCGGTCTTTTGAGTCAGCCCGCTCTTGCAGGCGTAATTTTTGGAGTTTAACCATGTCCAGAGTATGTCAGGTCACCGGCAAAAGCCCGATGTCCGGTAATAATGTGTCCCATGCTCACAACAAGACAAGACGCCGTTTTCTGCCGAATCTGCACAGTCACCGTTTCTGGGTAGAGAGCGAGAACCGCTTTGTAAAACTGCGTGTTTCTACACACGGTATGCGCATCATCGACAAGAAAGGCATCGACGAGGTGCTTAAAGATATCCGCTCCCGCGGCGAAAAGGTGTAAGGAGAGCCGATCATGAGAGATAAAATCAAACTGGTTTCATCAGCTGGCACTGGCCACTTCTACACCACAACCAAGAACAAGAAAAACATGCCTGAAAAAATGGAGATCAAGAAGTTTGATCCCGTTGTACGCAAGTATGTGACCTACAAGGAAGCCAAGATCAAGTAATCACGTGCTTCCGCAGCCGAATATTAATAACCCGGTCCAGCCGGGTTTTTTATTGCCCAAAATTCATATAATAAGCATCAATCAAGCAACAGGTTCCATTACCCATGAGCATCCAGTCGAACACAAACAGTTTTAAATTCCTGCCGGTACTGATACTCGGTGTATTACTCTCTGCCTGTGGCGAGTATGCGGCTAAAGGCGCTGGAACCGGCGCAACGACCGGTGCAGTATCAGGTGCTGTCGGCGGCCTGGTGAGCGCACTGGTATTTGGCGGCGACCCTGCCGAAGCTGCAGCACGGGGCGCTGTATATGGTGGCGCCGTGGGTGCGACGGCAGGCGCCATGGGCGGCGCCCAGGTCGATAAAAAAGTCGAGCAACAGCGCCAGCAGACAGCTGAAGCCCTGCGCACAAAGATCGGCGATGACGCCTATGGCGGCCTCGAAGCACTGGCCGATTGCAAGCACGATGTCTCGTTGAAGCAGGCAGGGCTGGCACGCCAGTCGGACAACCCCAATTTCTCCCTCGCCGGCCTGTGGCTGGAGGTGCTGAGTTATGCTGACCAGGGGAATGAAGCCAGGGCACGCGAGCTATTCCCAGAAGTTGTTACAAAGGACTGGAATATCAAGAGCGAAGCCGAAGCTGAGGCCGAAATGCGAACGACCTTGACCAAGCTGATGGATATTCGCGAACAATATAACTTGCCGCGCGTCTGCTCCGGATAAGCGGCTGTAATGCCTGGTCAGGAAGTTTGTACGCCTGCTGTCGACTTTCGGCTCAACCGGTCGTGGACTTTGAGCTGAACTTCATCCCTCAGTGTCTGCTATAAACGAAAACTGTGATCTCATCCTGATTAATCCGATCAATGACTTAAACCACACCGTAGGCCAGCATGGCATCAGCCACTTTAATAAAGCCGGCGATATTCGCACCTTTGACGTAATCGATGCGGTCACCGTCACGACCATGCTCGACGCAGCGATCGTGGATTCTGGCCATAATGTCGCGCAGCTGCCTGTTGAGCTCGTCTTCAGTCCATGAAATTCTCAAGCTGTTCTGGCTCATTTCAAGGCCGCTGACAGCAACACCGCCGGCATTGGCTGCCTTGCTTGGAGCGAACATAAGCTTTGCTTGTTGAAATACTGATATGGCTTCTTCTTCGGTGGGCATATTGGCGCCTTCTGACACAGCGATGCAGCCATTTTTTACCAGGATCTCTGCTTCCTGCTTGTTGATTTCATTTTGTGTAGCGCACGGCATCGCTAAATCACAGGGAACACTCCATGGCCGTTCACCGGGATAAAACTTGACGTTGAATGCATCGGCATATTCCGAAATACGGCCACGTCGCACATTCTTCAATTCGAGAACAAAATTGAGCTTGTCCTCGTTGAGTCCATCCGGATCATGAATATATCCTGATGAATCCGATAGTGTTACGACCTTTGCACCAAGCGCCATGAGCTTTTTCGCGGCAAATGTGGCGACGTTGCCGGAGCCCGAGATCACGGCAACTTTACCTTCCATCTCCTGCCCTCGTTCTTTGAGCATATCCTCAAGAAAATACACAGCACCATAACCCGTGGCCTCCTGCCTGACGAGACTGCCGCCGTACTCCAGGCCCTTGCCGGTAATCACGCCGGTAAACTCGTTGGTGAGACGTTTATGCTGGCCGAATAAATAACCGATCTCGCGTGCGCCGACACCAATATCACCAGCAGGGATATCAATATCTGCACCAATATGATTGAACAGCAGGGTCATGAATGCCTGGCAGAAACGCATAACTTCATGATCGGACTTCCCCTTCGGGTTGAAATCAGAACCGCCCTTGGCACCGCCCATGGGCAGTCCAGTCAGGCTGTTCTTAAAGGTCTGTTCAAATGAAAGAAATTTCAGCGTGCTCAAGTTGACGCTATGATGAAAGCGCAGCCCGCCCTTGTAGGGTCCGATGGCGTTATTGCACTGAACGCGATAACCGCGATTGACACGTACATTGCCATTGTCATCTTCCCAGCAGACACGAAAGGAAATGATCCGGTCCGGCTCTGTCATGCGCTCAAGAATACGCGCATTTCGGTACAACGGTCGGTCATGAACCCAGGGAATGATGGTAGTCGCAACTTCATGCACTGCCTGGTGGAACTCTTCTTCGCAGGGATTTCTACGAATGAGTCCTTTCATAAAACGCTCCATTTCCTGCTCAACACTTAGGGTCTCGTCATAACTCATCGAATTATCCTATTTTATGCCTGCTAATGATTTAGCCCAGGAACCGTACACACTACTCGTCATGTAATGTGTATAGATGAAATTAACGCAGAATGAATAGAGAATAGATCTTCGGATAAAATATTTGTGTCACTAAGCAGCTGTGGATTCAACTGGTCAGCGCAACACCTTATAGTCTAATCAACGACTTGGATGTGTTGGGTATGGCACAATCAGGCAGAAAGGGTATGACCGATGCCCAAAGAACAGAGCTATGGCATCATTGGCGTAAGGGTGAGCAAATAGCCAGGTTTTACACGCTTGATATCGAATCAGCCTTCTTCTTCCGCGCATCGATCCTCATGAACAGGTTCACATTATCACTGACCGCGTGTAACAGGCTGTCAAGACCAAACCCGGAGCGCCTGATAGTCGCCCGCATCAGCTGCACCACAAATAATAATAACGAGTACAGCGAATAATGTTTTTAATTTATTAAACATGCGCTTCATCCCTAAATATGTAGTAATAAAAATGCAGATTTATAAATTTCAACGGTTGTGACTGTTGCAGATTCATCGCGATCAGCGCTGATCCGCAGAAAGGCTTTCAGAACATTTGAGATACTGCCAGAGGCTCGGCGTTATTCAGCTATTCGATTCCCCTGTTTTCGATATACCTGAGATGACTCAGATATATTCCTACAGTATTAGAATAGTCTAATATATATGAAATGCTTATTTTGCCCTGTACAGGCAGATGAGCGGTAGTTAAATGCCGATGAAGTGTAGCCGGACCCGGTACTCTAGCGCCCTGTTCTTTTCACCCTACTTGCTCACCGCGTTTTGCCACGAGTTCTCAGACTGGCTGTTTATGCGCCTGTTTCTGTTTGCTTTGGCTTCCTGGATCATTAACCGACCCATGTGAAGATCATAGCGATTGACGTCAAACTCAGTGGTGATTTCACCCCATGAACCAAGCGCTTGATATTCCATCGGATGGTCTCTTAATTTATCGCGCACATTCACCGTACTCGCCACCTTCATATCAATAACAGGACGGTAATCCAGCTTGCCGTTGATAAAATCGAGGCTTCCCGTACCGGTTACATTGACTGTCTCAGATTCCAGCAGCAGATCGCTGTTGATCAGCTTGCCTTTTGATACCCTGAATGTGGCATGCAGCCTGTCAAACTCTGTTACCCTGTCTGGATCATGCTCTACGTTGAACGTGCGGCTCACTCTGAAGTTGTTCCTTTCTGCATAATCAGCAACAACGGCATAAGAAGCATGATCAAAATCAATACCCTTGACGATTGCCTTATCCATATTCACCTTTATGGTTCCCTGTGCCGATGTCTTGAGAGCGGTCGCGCTTGAACCTGTTGCCTTGAGATTTGCATCGGCATCAACCCGCCCGCTCAGGACCGGGGCTTCATCACCCAGGATGTTTGTTAATAGCTGATTGATACTGGCCTTTGCGTCCAACTGCCTCGCTTCTGCAACAAATGAAACTGCAGGTGTCTCACGTGCATCGAGCCGCATTGCAGCTTTCACCTCACCTTCGCTCACCAGCATTGTGATCGGGTTGGCATTAAAAATATCATTTTCGATGTTCGATGCCATGTGCACTTTGTGTAACTCGGTATCGCCGACCGTGATGGCTTCAACATCAAGCACGCCTTCAATATCAGCTGCCCTGATAAAATCGAGCGGAAGCGGTGTTTCATCCTGCTCAAGCTCGTTTTTAACAAGCCGGTAGTCATCCAGATTGATCCTGTCCGCCTTTAATTCATAGCGGACTACAGGTTGAGACAGTCCTGTAATATGCACGAAACCTTTCACCTTGCTCTGGTCCACATTTGCAGAAATATTTTCCATATAAACCGAATCGAAGTCCGTTTTAAATAATGCCGTCAGCGTGATGTTTCCAAGGCTCTGTGCATTGGCCATCTGCGGAATATCGAAATTGAGATGTTTAGCCAGTTTAGCCGCCTCGAATTTTTTAACTTTTACAGGGCCTTGAATTACCGGAACAGAAAAAATATTCTCAACATCAAATGTACCGCCCATCACCAGACCTAGAACACCAAGCCTGGCATTGGTCAATTTCGCAGAACGCGTCTGCAAATTAATTTTGCTGTCAGCAACCATCGCCAGAGTCACTTTTTCCATCTCTGTGTTTGGCAACAGGGCTTTGACAGTCAGCTTGAGATCTTTAGCATCGAAAACCGCCGAGTCATCATTAAACTCAAGCCTGGTTTTAGCATTAACTGCAGCCTGCCACTCGGGTTGATTGCTTTCAACAAAAGCCTTGAGCTCTACAGGCAAAGGCTGGCCTTTACTGACGACCTTTGTGCTAAGACTTAAATTTGAAAGTTTGAGTTGTTTGCCGGTATTCACATCCACCCAGGTGAGCCTGGAGTCTGCCACATCGATACCGCCGATTGTCAGCCCCGCCAGACCAGATTCCGGTTCCACATTATTTTTATCAGACACTCCCGAAAAGTCTGACCAGTTGTTTTCACCTGCGGTATTGATTTCCAGCTCAAGCGCCAGTTGGTGCAATACCAGTTTGTCGATATCGAGCCGCTTTTGCAGCAGGGGCATGATTTTTATCCTGACGTCAAACTGACCGATGGTAGCGAATGTTTTATTACTGAAACCGGAAGTGTTTTCAATGGTCACGTCATTAATTTTTATTCCTATCCACGGGTAAAGCGATATATCCATGTCACCTGCGATGTTGATGGGTCGGCCTGTGACGGACTCAGCCAGTTTGGCGATTTCTTCTTTGTAGTTATTGGCGTCGAAGGTATAGACAAAGCCGGCAACCGCAATAACGAGCAGCACAACAACGCCGGCAAAAACTTTGAGGAAGGTTTTCATAATAAGCGCACACCATTATTCAACAAAACTGCTATTCACCATGATGCTGGTCGTCTTATTTGCCGCCTGACTGGCAGAGCCGATGACTGTCATCGGCGCCACGCTACGACCCATGGCCTGATACATAACTTATAGAGCATGCCGGCACAGAACACAGTTTTCTCGCCCTATTTTTCCCGCGACAAAAAAAACAAGGATCGCACCTGTGCAACTCATTGTTTCATATAAGGTTAATTGTGCAATATCACCGCGATTATCACTTAAAGCTACGATTTTGCCCATGAAATCGCACAACCAGATAAGTAACAAGGAGAGCTTTTCTTAAACATTCCATTTAGAGGCCAAAAACATTGTTTTAAGCTCTAATAACGAATGATTTCTCGGTTAATCTTTTGTCAACTCAGCAGGCTAGACCACGAGTATTCAGCAAGTACTACCATAGATCAGGATCATTAAGAGAATCGACACATGTTATTTTTCCACCCTCAGGAAAAACAGCAGAATTTAATCTCAAGGCATGCCAGCCTTCAGGGAACTGTAGAGAATATGGTGGTATAAATTTTTTCGCCAGATCTGTTTTAAAACCAAACCTGGAATAATATTGAGGATCACCATAAACGAACACAATGAATGAACCAATACTGGAAATGATCTCCAGGCCATACTTGACCAGGGAGGAACCAATATTGTTTTTTTGAAATTTTGGAGATACAGCCAATGGCGCCAGGATATAGCCAAAATGCTCAATAGTGCCTTCAATAAAGACCGGGCTGAAGGCAATGTGACCTGCTATTTCATTGTTCTCTATGGCAACAAGAGAAATTGTTTTAACGGGATGATTCTCGTTTAACAGCTTGATGGCTAAATCTGATACCAGCCTGGCCTCTGAATTGTCAAAAGCTTGAAGATGCACATTTTTAATGCTTTCTGCATCATCTATGGTTGCTTCTCTTATTCTCATGAACTGCTAACCTTCGGGTGAAGCGGCCGCAGCAAAGCGGTATCACGCTTGAGCGACTTGTCAGGTATGCATCAGCTCATTCTTTTTCTGTGGCTTGAGAAACACCAGTGTACTTAAAGATAAGCTTGCTAAAGAACCTGTCAGTGGGACGAAAAACGTAAGCCCCTGCCACAGTCATGAAACCATAAAAAAATCTTTCTTCATTATCCTGCGCGACAAATAACACTAATACAACGGCAAGGATTAAGGCTAGTAGAGCATAGATAGCCCATGCCACTTTAGAATAATAAGCGTACTTCTGATCCTGATTATCTGTCATGTTTTTCAAATCCTGGCATTTTCTTAAAAATCACTTTCTACGATATATTATTGCAAGCTGACGACCTAAAGCAAAGGGGATAGATTGAAGCACCCCTTTCAACACTGTCATTCATTGATCGCATCCAGGAGGATATTCCCCCACCGGTCCAGCCTTGCCCGCCAGCCTTGATCTATCCAGGTCGTGGACGTGGTCTCGGTGACCAATGCCGGCCCGTCGATGCACTGATTAATCCGCAAGGCTTCACGGGACAACACCCTGACCGGTTCATCAAAGCCGTGAACGGATGCATAGCGCTCCCTGGATTCTGCAGACGGTTGCCATTCGGGAAGATCGAACGCCGGTTTCTCGCCCAGCAGTCGCAGCCGGATATTGACCAGCTCGACATCGATGTCCATGCGGTGGCCGTACTGCGACTCGTGCAGCTCGTGGTAGGCGTACTCGAGCTCCTCGGGAGTATCCCACAACAGGTTCAATGTATAGCTCTGCCCGCGATAGCGCAGGTCGACACTGTGCTGCGCCTGCATATTACAGTCGCCGGCGATTTCACGCAGTTCCTGTTCGGCGATATCATGCAGCTGCTTGAATTGCACCTCGATATCAGCCGTGTTGCACTCCTTGAGCAGCAGCTTGATGGTGATAGAACGCTCGCGGCTGGGTTGTGCCGTGAGCATGCCCAGTGCCGACAGCACACCGGCATTGACCGGCACCAGCGCATGCTGCATTTGCAGCGCATCGGCCAGCGCGCATACGTGTAGTCCGCCGGCGCCACCGAATGAAACCAGGGTGTAATCTTTCGGATTTTCGCCGCGCTGCACCGACATCACCCGCAGCGCACGCACCATGTGGTCGTTGACCACGTCGATGATGCCGGAGGCCGCCTCGAACACGTTCATGCCCAACGCTTGCGCGACATCAGCAACGGCCAGTTCCGACTTATGTTTATCGAGCACCATGCGACCACCGAGAAATGCATCCGGCAACAGGCGGCCCAGCACCACGTTGGCGTCGGTGACTGCAGCGAGCTTTCCCCCCTTGCCATAACAGGCCGGGCCGGGATCGGCTCCGGCAGACTCGGGGCCGACTAGCAGCAGGCCGCCGGCATCGACACGGGCAATTGAACCACCGCCGGCACCGATGGTGTGCATGTCCACCATCGGCACCGCCACCGGGTAATCACCGATTCGACCTTCGGTAGTGAGGCCGATCTCCCGGTCGATGATCGACACATCGGTCGACGTGCCACCCATGTCAAATGACAGCAGGCGCTCAAATCCGGATTTGGCGGCACTGAACTGGGCGCCTTTCAAGCCGCCTGCCGGCCCGGACAACAACAGCTGCACGGAATATTGCCCGGCCTGATGCGCACTCGCGATACCGCCAGAGCTCTGCATCACCGCGAGGCGGGACCCAGGGATTTTCTGTTCGAGTCGTTTCAGATAACCCTGCATCAGTGGCCCGACATAGGCGTTCAGCGTTGTGGTGATGCCACGCTCGTATTCCCTGTATTCGGGCAGCACGTCCGAGGAGCGGCTGATAAATAAGGATTCAGCTCTATGTTGCTGCAACGCCGATTCAATACGCTTTTCTTCGGCATCATCGATAAAGGAGAACAGCAGGTTGATGGCCACCGCCCGTGGCGCCAGCGCGTCGATCTGGCGGCACAGCTGCTGCAAGCCGGCATCATCCAGCGTGGCCAGGGCTTCGCCTTCCGCGCTCAGGCGCGAGTCTACCTCCAGACAAAGCTGCTGCGGAATTAACGGCGGCTCCTTCTCGGGCTGAAGGCTGTACAGTTCCTTGCGCGCCTGGCGGCCGATGGTCAGTACGTCGGCGAGGCCCTTGTTGGTGATGTAGGCCGTGCGCACGCCCTTGCCTTCCAGCACCGCGTTGGTGGCCACGGTCGAGCCGTGAACCAGCAACAGGTCGGAGGTGTCTATGTCGAGGTCGGCCAGTCCCTGCAGGATGGCGCGCTCCGGCGCATCCGGCGTGGACAGGACTTTGTGTATCGACACCCGTCCTGTGCTTTCATCGAACAGGATAAAGTCGGTGAAGGTGCCGCCGGTGTCTACGCCCAAATATGCCATCGGTGAATTTTACAAGAATTATTCACCGCAGAGACGCAGAGGCGCAGAGAGTAATGATTTATTAAAACAAATAACCATTTCTTTTCCTCTGCGTCTCCGCGCCTCTGCGGTGAAACAAGTTTTACTTGCATGCTATCTTAAATAAGGAATAATACCGCGCATGTCTTCACAAGCCCTGATTTCGGTTAACAACCTGGTGCGGTATTACGGCGATTATTGTGCCGTGGACAATATCAGTTTCGAACTGGCCGCCGGTGATATTCTCGGCTTTCTCGGACCCAACGGCGCCGGCAAATCCACCACCATGCAAATACTGAGCGGCAACCTTGCCCCTACTGAAGGCGAGATTCATATTAACGGTATCGACCTGCTGGATAAACCGGGTGCCGCAAAAACCGCGCTGGGTTACCTGCCTGAAATTCCCCCTTTATATAAGGAAATGAGCGTGGATGAGTACCTGCGTTACTGCGCAGTGCTCAGACGCATTAAAAAAGCCGCTATCAAAGACGCCATGGCACTGGCAAAACAGCGTTGCGGACTGGCCGGCGTTGGCAAGCGACTGATCGGTAACCTTTCCAAGGGCTTTCAGCAGCGCGTTGGTATCGCCCAGGCAATCCTGCATTCGCCGCAGGTCATCATACTGGATGAACCCACCGTGGGCCTCGACCCGATCCAGATCCGAGAGATCCGGGAACTGATCACCGAGCTCGGCAAAAGCCACGGCATCATCCTGTCGACCCACATCCTGCCGGAAGTGGCATCGGTCTGTAACCGCGTGCAGATCATCAACGAAGGCAGACTGGTTTACGCATCCGACATGAAAGGCCTGCTCGAACAACAGACCACCGGCAAATATGAGATCTCGCTTGCCAGACCACCGTCAGTCGATGAAATCCGCGCCACTGACTTCATTGACCATGTCGAGCAGCTGGATGCCAACCAGTTCATCGTAAACATCAGCAACACGGCAGATGAGCTGGCACGAGTTGCAGTAAACAACGACTGGGGATTATGCAAACTGGTCGCGCACGAACATTCACTGGAACAGATCTTCGTTAACCTGACCCTGGGTGATGGAGAAAACTTATGATCATCAGCATCGCCTTGCGTGAATTACGCAGCATGTTTCTGTCGCCATTGGCATGGACGGTACTGGCTGTCATCCAGCTGATACTTGCGTGGTCGTTTTTCACCCAGATCGATTTCTTCTTCAACATTCAATCACAGCTTGCGACATTGCCCAACGCGCCCGGGGTTACCGACCTGGTCGTGATGCCAACCTTCGAGGTGGCCAGCATCATACTGTTAATGGTGACACCCCTGTTGACCATGCGGCTGATCAGCGAAGAGAGACGCAACGGCTCGATCGCCCTGCTGTTGTCATCGCCGATCAGCATGACCGAAATTGTGCTGGGCAAATTTACCGGCATCGTTTTGTTCATGCTGATATTCATTACCATGATCAGCCTGATGCCGCTGTCTCTGCTCATGGGCACAGAGCTTGATCTTGGCAAATTGGCCGCCGGCATGTTTGCCCTGATGCTGTTGTTGTCGGCATTCTCTGCAGCCGGACTGTACCTGTCATCATTGACCAGCAACCCCGTGGTTGCAGCGATAAGCTCATTCGGACTTTTACTGTTGCTGTGGATAATCAACAGCAATACCGGCGATGCCTCAAACACACTAGACCAGCTGTCTTTGCTGGGTCATTTTGCACCCATGCTTCGGGGACTCATCGATACTGCTGACATTGCCTATTTCATACTTTTCATAGCAACATTCCTGCTGCTGACAATACGGCAACTGGATTCACAGCGGTTACAGGGCTGAAGCCATGAAACTCTCGAGGAAAACGCGGCTGCAGCTGCAGCTGCAAAAAACAATTTTTATCGTACTGCTACTGATTACAGTGAGCCTGCTGGGATGGCTCTCCAACAAGCACGCCACTCAATATGACTGGACCAGCAACAAACGCAACACACTTTCCCAGGGCAGCATTGATTTGCTACACACGCTGAAACAACCTGTTCTGATTAGCGTGTACGTACAGGACGACGAAACCGTACATGCAGCCGTTGAAGAAATCCTGCAGCGCTACCAGCGTGTAAAAGAAGATTTCAAATTTCATTTGATCAACCCTGACATAGATTTTGAGTCAGCCCAGCGCGATGGCGTGGAACGTTATGGTCAAATCATCGTTAAATACAATAACAACAAGGAAAGCATTGCATCATTGAGTGAACAGTCCATCAGCAGCGCTCTACTGAGATTAAGCCGCGCCGGTGATCGCAAGGTGGTATTTTTAAAAGGGCACGGCGAACGCAGCATAAGCAATGATGACAACACCAGCTACAGCAAGCTCGTCACCGAACTGACCGCCAAGGGCTTCAGCATAGAAGCGCACAACCTGCTGCTTTCGACCCTGCCCGCTGATACCGCCGTGCTCGTACTCGCCGCACCCGACAGAGCGTTGCTCGAAGGCGAGATCGCGCACATAAAGACATACATCGAAGATGGCGGCAACCTGTTATGGATGATGGATCCGGGTGACACACAAGGCACAGAAGATCTCGCCAGCCTGCTCGGCATACGATTCCTGCCTGGTATTGTTGTCGACAACAATACCAATCTGCGCAACACCTTGCGCATTCAACATCCCGCAATGATCCCTGTACTGGATTACGTTTCACACCCGGTCACCGAAAACATTCAATACAACACACTGTTTCCAATCAGCCAGGGCGTTGTACAAGTTGATAAAACGTTTGATGGCTCGGTTATCGCACAGTCCTTGCCTCAAAGCTGGGCGGAAACCAGTGCTATTAGCGATGAAATTACATACGAAGCTGATAATGGCGACACCCAAGGCCCTGTCGGTATCGTGATGGCACTGGAGAGAACCATTGCAGACGAAAGCAGCACGGACAAAGCGGTACAACGAGTCATCGTTACCGGCGACAGTGATTTCATGGCCAACAGCTATATCGGTGTCGGCGCCAATCTTGCACTGGGACTGAACATGTTTAACTGGCTGGCCGGTGACGATGACATTATCGCGATCGAACCCAGGAATGCGCCCGACACGCAATTGCAACTGGACGACACCGAGGTGCTGATGATTGGCATAGGCTATTTCATCGCGCTGCCTGCAGGCCTGATACTGGCAGGCGTGGTGATATGGTTGCGTCGACGCAAGCGCTGACAGACTTCCGATGCAATCGCGTAGCTTACTGAACATCGCACTGTTCCTGGTCGTAGCGCTGCTCGCTGTTTATATCTACGACACAGACAGGAAAGAACAGGTGTCATCAACAAGCGAACAGTTGACACAACTCACTGCCGACAGTGTGACGCAAATAAATATCCACCATAACCAACGCCACATAGAACTCAGGCGAGAAGGTGATAACTGGCACATGTTGCGGCCGATCAATATAACGGCAAACAGCTTTCGCATCGATACCCTGTTAAACATGCTCAAAACCGTCAGCCATGCTGCATACTCCACGGCTGAACTCGAACTGGACAAGTATGGATTATCTGAGGCGATCACATCAATAAGCTTCAATGACATCACCATCGACTTTGGCGTCGTCAACCCGATAAACAACTACCGCTATGTGCGCATTAATGACACTGTTCACCTGATCGACGATCATTTCTATCCGCTGCTGAGCTCACAAACCGGCACACTGGTGGCGCGTGAACTGATCGATGGCGATGCCATCATCGATAAACTGGTGCTGCCGCAGCAAACGCTATACCGGGATGAGAACGATTTATGGCATAGCAGTGACAATACAGACCCGGATGCGATCAGCGAAACCCTGCATCACTGGCAAAACAGCCAGGCGTTTGGCGTACACAACTACATGCAACGCGCGTCACTGGCAGATATCAGTGTCTACATAGCCGGCAATTCCGAACCCATACGCTTTTATGTTACCGATACCGATCCCTGGCTGATCATTGCACGTCCGGAGCTGGATATCGAGTACCATTTCAACCTGGAGTTTTATGACCGCCTGCTGAAGCCCGGCGCCGCTAAAGAATCAGCCGAAGAATTGCCCGAGTAATCTTTCGGTGAAATATCTATAATACACGCACTTAAATACAACAGGATTCAGTTATGTCCACGATCGCGAGCAAGTTCGGCTGGGACTCATTCATCATCAGGTTTATATTTGCGACTGTAATTGTTTTCGCCACCTATAACCCGGAAGGCATGTCCTATTACGACTGGGTAAAAGAAGACTTCCCGGCATTTAACGTTTATAAGGCATTCGTTGGCGTTATCCTGGTCATTTGCTGGATTATCCTGATCCGCGCCACCCTGGGCTCGCTGGGCGCTATCGGCATTATCCTTGCAACTGCCTTCTTTGGTTTGTTGATCTGGTTGATATTCGATGTCTTTAATCTGCCGACGGACAGCATCCGTGTCGTCACTTATATTATCCAGGTCATGATCATCTGCGTTCTCAGTATCGGTGTATCCTGGTCGCACATTCGACGGCGCATCAGTGGACAGGTCGACACCGACGAAATTGAGCGAGACATTTAGTAGCCGGGTATATAAAAACAGGATGCCGGAACTACCCGAAGTCGAAACCACTCGCCGAGGTATCGAACCGCACATAAATCATCAAACCATTAATGATGTTGTCGTCAGAAACCACGCACTGCGCTGGCCCATACCGAAACAGCTTCGACAAAAGATACGCAAGCAACAGATTCAATCGGTAGACAGGCGGGGTAAATACCTTTTACTCGGACTCGAAACCGGCACCGTCATCATTCACCTGGGCATGTCGGGCAGCCTGCGTATTTGCACAGCAAACACGGTCGTTGAAAAACACGACCATGTGGATTTCATATTCGGCAATAACAAGATCCTGCGCCTGCGCGATCCCAGGCGATTTGGTGCAGTACTATGGACAACGAAACAGCCGGCAAAACATAAACTGCTGTCTTCACTTGGTCCCGAACCGCTCGAAGACGGTTTCAATAGCCATTACCTGTTCGAACAGACGCGAAAGCGCAGCGCATCGATCAAGTCACTGATCATGAACAGTCATATCGTTGTAGGCGTTGGCAATATCTATGCCTGTGAATCGCTGTTTCTGGCCGGCATCAATCCTAAGCGCAAGGCCGGGTCACTGTCGCTGGCACGCTGCGAGAAACTTGTGTCGGCGATAAAACAGGTACTGGCACAATCCATTACGCAAGGCGGCACGACACTACGCGACTTTATCCGCGAGAATGGCGAGCCGGGTTACTTTGCGCAAAGGCTGTTTGTCTACGGCAGGGCCGGTGAGCCCTGTGCAAAATGTGGCAGACCGATTAAACAAATTACACAACAGCAGCGCTCGACATTTTACTGCACACAATGTCAAAGATGATTATTCACCGCAGAGACGCTGAGGCGCAGAGAACACATTTGATTATAAAACAACAAACAATTTCTTTTCCTCTGCGTCTCCGCGCCTCTGCGGTGAACCACATATTTGAATTGGTATAATGCCGTATCAACTTTACAGGTTCTGGTTATGATATCGATAGGCACCCCACTCTCCCCTTCTGCAACCCGTGTACTGTTTTGCGGTGGCGGCGAACTCGGCAAGGAAGTTGTGATCGAGTTGCAGCGCCTCGGCGTCGAAGTCATCGTGGTGGACCGTTATGAAAATGCACCGGCGATGCAGGTCGCGCATCGCAGCCATGTTATTTCCATGCTGGATGGTGATGCCTTGCGTAAAATCATCGAAACCGAAAAGCCGGATTACATTGTGCCCGAAATCGAAGCCATCGCGACTGACACCCTGGTCGAGCTTGAATCCGAAGGTTTTAACGTGATTCCTACAGCAAGGGCTGCGCAGCTCACCATGAACCGTGAAGGTATACGCCGGCTGGCTGCAGAAGAGCTTGGCATCAGGACATCGCCTTACCGTTTTGCATCAAGTCGCGAAGAGTTTGACCTGGCCGTGAAGGAAATCGGCATACCCTGTGTGGTCAAGCCGATCATGAGCTCATCCGGCAAGGGCCAGAGCACGATCAAACGTGACAGCGATATCGACAAGGCATGGAACTACGCACAGGAAGGCGGGCGCACCGGCGCCGGCAAAGTCATCGTCGAGGGCTTTGTTGATTTTGATTACGAGATTACACAGCTCACGGTTCGACATATCGGTGGCACCAGCTTCTGTGAACCGGTTGGCCATATCCAGATTGACGGCGACTACCGCCAGTCATGGCAACCACAGAAGATGTCAGACGACGCAATGAAAAAGGCGCGCGATATTGCTGAAAATATCACCGGCGCCCTGGGCGGGCGAGGTATTTTTGGCGTTGAGCTGTTTATCAAGGATGACGATGTCATATTCAGTGAAGTATCACCACGCCCCCACGACACCGGCATGGTCACGATGATTTCACAGGATCTGTCGCAATTTGCGCTGCACGCCCGGGCGATACTGGGGCTGCCTGTTCCGAATATACATTTTCACGGGCCCAGTGCCAGCAGTGTCATCCTGGTGCAGGGCAACTCGGATAAACCCTGTTTTGAAAATCTCGAGCGCGCGCTGGAACAGGAAGATACGCAACTGCGTTTGTTTGGAAAACCTGAAGTCAGTGGTCAACGGCGCATGGGCGTGGTGCTTGCACGCGGCAACCATGTCGAAGAAGCACGTAAAAAAGCCATAACTGGCTCAGGTGGAGTTCAAGTCAAATTATGAAGAATATACAAAACCAGCACGCAATGATTAGATACATATACCTTATTCTTACCATTGTCTTTATTTCAGGCTGTACGCATAATGGACAATCAAGCGATACGCCTTTGCTTGACACGACCTGGAACCTGAGCGAACTCTTCAGCGAGAAAATCCTGTACTCCGGTTCAAAAATACCGCACCTGCGCTTTGAAGCAGAACGCGTCAGCGGCAATGACGGCTGCAATAATTTCTTCGGCAGCTATACACTGGATGAAGACAGCCTCAAGTTCGGCATGCTCGGTTCGACACGCATGGCATGTCCTCACATCGAGGGCTTTGAAATGATTTTTAATACAATGCTGTCTATAACGACGCGTTACCTGATAGACGGTAACAAACTGGAACTCTACGATAACGATAAACTGATAGCGAGCTTCCTTGCTGCTGAGTAGTATAAAGACTTTTACTCTCGCAGAGGCGCAGAGACATTAAGTGTTATTTTTTACGTTAACAAATAATGTCATTGCATTTATCTTACTCTGCGGCCTTGGCGCCTCTGCGAGAAAACACTACGTTAATCTTCTAACAAGGGACCCGGATTACGCTTCGCTTCATCCAGGCTACGACCTAGAAAGTATAATCAAGCGATACGGTAGTCGTGCGATCATAATTGTCATTACCGGCCGGAACGACATCAAGATACCTGACCTCATAAGCCAGCCGCAGCGCCAGATCTTCGTAAATACTGGTTCTCAGTGCAGTGACCGAACGCCACTCATCCTGAAGCTCACCAAAGTCCCCGATCAGGTCCTGGGTGAATTCAGAATAACTCGAGATCGTCCATTTATATAAACCAGCCAGGCGCAGCAATGCCTCGTCTTCACGTGGTTGATTATCAGGCTTGAAATTTCTGTAACCAGGACCGATTTCGCCGTCAAGCTTATGCTTGTCTGTCATGATAATCTTGCGGCCATAACCAAGGCTGAGTTTAGCCTGGTATTCAAAACCACTGAATCTGTCATCTTCGTAATTGAACAGGCCATAGATATAATCACGCTCTGTGAACTTGTAATCAGACTGTGCACCGAACCGTAACCTGTCAGCCGTCGAGACATCATCAGTACTGGCATTCAAGGTGTCAAAATGAGCTTCATGCTTCCACTTCTCGATCTCATAGATCACATCAGCCTTGAACACGAGTGTTTCGGTGTTGGTATTACCCGACGTGTTGACATAACCCAGTCCGACTGTAGCTGTCCACGGCGACTCCTTTTCCTTCTTCTCTTCTTCCTCGGCAGCTGTTACAGCTGATGCAGCAAGCGCCAGCAATACGCCTGTTAACAATACATGCTTATTCATTCTTTCTTTCCTTTTATTCAACTTTCTCGATGTGTACATCCATCTGCGGGAATGGAATGGAAATGCCGTTTTCGTCAAACGCCAGTTTGATTTTTTCATTCAGATCGAAATACACGCCCCAGTAATCCGCGCTGTTGACCCATGGACGCACATTGAAGTTGACACTGCTGTCCGCAAGTTCACCCACGGCTATTAACGGCGCCGGGTCTTTCAGGATACGCTCATCAGCTTCAATGATTCCGGTCATGATGTCTTTTGCCTTGCGGATGTCATCGCCATAGCCGATACCAAACACCATATCCACACGACGCGTAGCACGCTTGGAATAATTGGTAATGATGCCGCCGAACAGCGCTCCGTTCGGCACGATGACTTCCTTGTTATCCCCGGTACGCATCGTCGTGGTGAAAATACCGATTTCCTCAACCACTCCGGTTGCGCCCCCGGCCTCAACGAAGTCACCTGCAGTGAATGGTCTGAATATAATCAGCATCACGCCTGAGGCGAGGTTCTGCAGCGAGCCCTGCAAGGCCAGACCGATAGCCAGACCGGCAGCACCAATCAGGGCGATTAATGAGGTGGTATTAACACCGAGCTGGTCCAGTGCGGCAATAACAACGAACAACAGCAATACCGTCTTGATGATCGAACCGATGAAATTCACAAGGATGGAATCCACGTGTGCCTTGCTCATCAATTTCTTGACGAGATTGGTAATCACATTGGTCAGAAACTTACCGACAATGAATATGATCAGTGCAAACGCGATGTTGATACCCCACGGTATAACGTAGGTGTCAATCAAACCTGCAAAATCAATTTTGGTTACATCAAGTTTATCGAGCTCTAATTCATCCATATCTATCTCCCTGAATTCAAATATATGAAGCTGATTAAATGCATAATTCAACCAGGTCAAATCTGGCGGGGATGTTATCATATTTACATCATTAATCACCTGTCCCATGCTGACGATTTGACACAGGTTCACATTGTTACCGACGACATCACCTCGTTGCAGGTGGACGCGATCGTCAATGCCGCCAACAACTCGCTGCTCGGCGGCGGTGGTGTCGATGGCGCCATTCACCGTGCTGCAGGTCCCGAACTGCTGGCCGAATGCAGGACACTGAATGGCTGCACTACCGGCGATGCCAAAAT
>CALLCZ010000138.1 GCA_937998645.1 uncultured Gammaproteobacteria bacterium | reverse complement strand
CATCTGTGTTCATCTGTGGACATATACCCTTTTACCCGCTTTGATGTTGTGAAGGCCCGTTCAAATTAGAGCAATATCCTGCCTGTTATAAAAAGCTGTCCTATACTTGAATAGTTATTTTTTTAAACAAAACAGATACATACGGACTATTCTCATGAGATTCAATAAGTTAGCGACAAGCTGCATACTTGCCGGCCTTCCGTGCATGGCCTCTGCCGACGTATTATCGTTTGCTATCGGTGGCGGCGTCTGGAATGAGACACCTGAAGGTAGCATCACAAAGCCCCATAGCGTACCCACTTCAACCGTGGATGCCAAAAACACACTGTTCTGGACTGAAGAATCCCAGGGTTATTTATTTGCAACGCTGGAGCACCCGATACCAATCCTGCCCAATGTTCGCCTGATGTACACCAGCCTGGACCATTCAGGTAACGGCAATGTACCTTTTGATTTTGATGGTGAATCATTTTCAGGCAATATAGCCAACGATTTCTCCATCGAGGAAACTGACCTGCTTCTTTATTATGAGGTACTGGACAACGTGGTCAGCCTGGACCTCGGGCTGAATATTCGTCTGCTGGACATAACTTATAATATTGTTGATGATAACGGTAACAACACCAATGGCTCAGTCAGTGGTGCAGTACCAATGGTCTATGGCCTGGTCGGCGGCTCTCCCTGGCCCGGTGTACTGCTCAGTGCCGAGGCAAACTACATGGCCTATTCCGGCAGCACCCTGTCCGACTTTAATGCCAAGATTTCCTATACAACAGATTTCTTTGTAGGCGTTGAAGCCGGCTACAGGACACAGACGATCGAACTGGATGATGTAGACGACACCAACGCGAACCTGGATTTCAAGGGGCCGTTTATCGGTGCTTACGTTAAATTCTGATGAAATACACAGTACTGGCCAAATCATCTGGCCAGTACTGAAGTCCTGTTTCTAGTCGTCCTGTTTATTGTATTTCAACGCTGCCCACACTGTTCTGACATCGACGTGTTCGTGATGAATCAGCAGTGTAATGGCGATTTCCTCTAAAGCCGCAACTGCACAAAAGACGGCCGCCACCCTGAATGGCCAGTCGACCCAGCCCGCAAACAATAATATATAGCC
Source organism: uncultured Gammaproteobacteria bacterium (assembly GCA_937998645.1). GTDB lineage: Bacteria > Pseudomonadota > Gammaproteobacteria > SZUA-229 > SZUA-229 > JABDQW01. The sequence continues at coordinate 33,473 of CALLCZ010000138.1, read as the reverse complement.
GATAAAAGTCACCACGACAGCCACTTTGACCGTCCAGGTGTGATAGCTGGTGATTGTCCTGAATTTGAGCAGACCGACAATAACCGGTGATGTGATGCTGATGACAATCACAACATAGGCGATTAATTCTTCAGCAACAATGTCAGGCCAGAGTATCCATGCGCAAATCGCCATTGTGGTATAGATGGTGAAATCGCCCCAGCTGTCGAGACGCGACCCCATTTCTGTTATCTGATGCAGAGTGCGAGCCAGAAAACCGTCCAGCACATCGGTAAAACCTGAAAACATCAGAGTTGCAAGAAACCAGACAGGCTTTTCAGTGAGTGCAAAATAAAATAACACCGGCGCCAGCAGGATGCGTATGAAACTGACAAAGTTCGGCAGATTATAGATTTCTCGATTGACCAGGTTCACGATAATAACAGCAAGGATCTGAATTCTTTATAGATAATAACTAATAGGGCCGTTTCCGTATACCCAGTTTGAACAAGACCAGGGACAGAAGCAGTTCCACCACAATAAACAGGCAAACGAGAATGATAATTGATTGAAAGTCGAGCTCGAATGTATCCATTAACATCAAGGCCGGGAGCAGCGATTCAGGCACCTGATCTACTAACGGCGCCATGCTGCTGGGCGCGATTCCCATGCGCCGCTTGATAAAACTGGATAAAATGTCACCCAGTACAGCGTATATGGCTATCTGCGTACCAATTGATACTGAATAACCGAGTAAAACAGCGCCGATTGATGTGAATACGATCGCACCGATGACACCACGCCATGTTTTCGAACTACCGAGAACCGGCTTGTTGTCCGGCAGACGGAATCCGCAATCGATCGCAGAATCCAGCCGCTTACCCATTATTGTGCGTAAGATTATCGGTGCACCATTTGCAATTATAATAAGCAGCAGTAGATGAACCAGATTTGTAGACATCATTTTCTTTCAGCAGTTACTATTATCCATACATATTCAAATTAATGATTTTTTATAATCATGCAAACAGATACGCTCAAAGTCCTGACATACAATATACACAAGGGATTCAATTCTACCAATCGCCAATTTATCCTTCATGACATAAAAGAGTCTATACGCCAGGTTAATGCAGACCTTGTTTTGTTACAGGAAATCCACGGCGAAAAAAATATTTCAAAGAACCGATTTGATGACTGGCCCAGTAATAACCAGTTCGAGTTTCTTGCTGACGAGGTCTGGCATCACCATGCCTATGCCAAAAACGCCGTTTATAAATCAGGCCATCATGGCAATGCAATACTGAGTAAATACCCGATCATCGAATGGGAGAATATTGATGTTTCCCTGATGCAATCTGCCAGCCGAAGTCTGCTGCATGGGACGATTGAGCTCACGGAAAGCCACCACCATGTCCACGTTATCTGCGTACACCTGGGTCTGTTCGGCATGGAGCGGCAACAACAGCTTGCCAGGCTGGCCAGCAGAATCGACTCTCATGTACCGCATGATGCGCCACTGGTGATCGCTGGTGATTTCAATGACTGGCTGGGTCGTGCAGAAAGGCATTTCACCCATGATCTGGATGTTCGTGAAGTCTTCAAAATAACGGCCGGTAACTACGCCAGGACATTTCCTGCGTGGCTGCCGATACTGTCAATGGACCGGATTTATACCCGCGGCCTCGAACTGGTTGGCTGCAAACGCCTGCATGGAGATCCTTGGCGAAGGCTGTCTGATCACATCCCGCTAATGGCTGAATTTAAATTAATTTGAATGTTTTTATAAGGACGGTGCAGTGCTGATTTTTTCCGGCAGCTTGCACCTGCCTGGAAGGCTAAGCCTGTTCAATATGCTAAGATTGTACTGCTATAAATTCAGTGTCATCAACCATAATAACTCACTGGAGTCACCCTGATGAAATCTATCCAGAAATACATATCTGTTTTCCTTTCTGTCACTCTCATGAGCATGTCTTTCACCAGCGCACAGGCTGCTATGATAAGCAATGACATGCTTATTAATCGTGTTCAACACAGCGATGCAAAAACAGAATTACTACAGACTATCAACCGCTCTGATGTTAAACAACAATTGTTGAACATGGGCGTCAGGCAGGAAAACATTGAAAGCCGCATCAACCTGATGACTCATGAAGAGATAGCGCAGTTGAATCAGCAGATTGGCGAATTACCCGCTGGCGGAGACGTATTAGGCGTTCTTCTTGTCATATTTATTGTATTTGTCATCACGGATATTATCGGCGCAACCGATATCTTCCCGTTTATCAAACCCGTGAACTGATGACTGATGATGAATGGTCAAGAACCCGCATATTGCACGAAGGCGATCACCAATCGATAGCAAAATATATTCCAAGAAGTTACAGCAAAATTAATGGTTGTTAACCTGTTACAGTTTGTCCTGTTTGGTTTAATGAACATTCTGGCGTCGCATGTAGAACGATCTCCCTTGATCCATGGCTATGAATTTGCGGGCGATCATCCAACCCGCTTTGCCAGCTTGCCCATAAATCCCGAATCCTTCATGCAGTATGCGGGTTAACCTCTCATGGCTAAAGCTCAACACCGGCCTGTTTCTCGCCTGCCTGCTTTGCTTACAAGCTTGCTCAACCGCATATCAAAGCAGGCAGACATTGACCGACACGCCTGATGATCTGCCACCTGCAGTAGAACTTACACAAACACCTTTTTTCCCACAAACTGAACATCAATGCGGCCCGGCTGCGCTTGCAACCGTGCTGCAACCACATCATGTAGATGTATCACCGCAGACGCTGTCATCACAGTTGTATATACCCGGGCGCAAAGGCAGCCTGCAGGTCGAGATGGCGGTAACCGCACGACGTTACGGTATGCTGCCCTACCCGCTGAACCGCGAATTCGCTGATTTATTAGCTGAAATAGCTGCCGGCAATCCTGTACTTGTACTGCAGAACCTCGGTTTCGACTGGTGGCCGCAATGGCATTATGCCGTAGTTATCGGCTACGATATTGCAAACAATGAGTTAACACTGCGCTCCGGTACGACAAAACGCTGGCAAACAACATTTACAAGCTTCGAACGTACCTGGGGGCGCGCAGATAACTGGGCACTGGTGATCGTACCGGCAGGCGAGATGCCGACAACAGCCCGCATGTCGACATATCTGAAAACAGCTTATGCATTCGAACAAACCGGCCAGACCTTGCAGGCACTCGATGCCTACCGCGCTGCAGCGAACACATGGCCCGGTGACACTTCATCATGGCAAGCGCTGGGCAACATGGCATATAAAGCCGGCAATTATCATGAAGCTGTTTCCGCCCTGCTCAAAGCTGCCAGCCTGAGTCCTGATGATATCGTTGTATGGAATAACCTTGCATATGCATTGCACAAGAAGGATTGCACAGAACAGGCATTACAATCTCTGCAATGCGCCATTCGACTATCAGCCAATGATGAGAATATTCGAGACTCCGAGCAGGAAATACGTGATATGGCTGTGCAGCCCCAGGCGGACAACTGCCCCGAGATTACCTGTAAATAGCCTGCTGGCAACAAACAGAACCAGATCCCACATTTTTTCCATTACATCACCCCCTGCGCTCACCCGGTAAAAAAAGGGGGCCGGCAGCGGTACACAATCATTGCCACCGGCCCCATCACACACCTAGCGTGAAACGGGCTAGTCACCAGCCCGAAGGTTATTACCCGTGTATTTCGTAATCAAAGCTATACTCGGTTGCGCCTGGTAGGCGCCATTGAAGCCATCGTAATCCCATTAGATTTCTTCAGGCTTCTCCATTTCTCCTGCCACATAATCACATATCAACCAGTGGCAGGTCTCCATCGCCAAAGTCGTTAACGCAATGATTGAGTCGTGCATCTCGGTATCACCATGTTCTGGTCACCACTGACGCATACACTGCAATCCTGCTATATCGATGTTGGACGAATCTAATTTAGTCTCTTGCGGGAAATATGACTTGACTTGATGCGCCAATCGCTTAACGCAAAAAAGATAGGATCCGGGTACCAGGTTCCGGGAAACATGCACAGAATAACCGCTATGATGTCAGTGGTTCATCAATCCAGGTTTTTACTTTGACCGAGAAAGCCGCTCAATCCACGTTTGGAGTCCTGCGCCAGCCATTCACGCAGGGATTGCACTTCAGCCGTATCTTCGATGCCCTTAAGTGACTTATCGCCTGATTTGACAGCTCTATATGCCTTTTCCAGCACTTTGTAACGCTCGCCTTTTATGCCTGATCTGCGTAAGCCTATTGTATTCAGACGATAATGACGTGCAGGGTTCCCGGCCACCATTGTGTATGGCATGACATCTTTTCGTATCGGCATAAATCCGGCCACCATGGCGTACTGGCCAATGCGACAAAACTGGTGAATAGCGGTACTCGCACCCAGTACTGCCTTATCACCAATCTCTACATGACCACCCAGCGCTACACTACTTAAAATCACCCCGTCACCTATATTGCAGTCATGTCCGATGTGCGTATTGGCCATAACGTAACAGCCGGAACCCAACCGGGTAGATGTGGATGGTGTGGTAGCGCGATGAACGGTAACGCCTTCTCTTATGATATTTGCATCACCGAATTCCACCCAGGTTTCTGTGGAGATATCAAAAGAAATGTCCTGAGGCAGGTCACCGATGACCGCGTGTGCATGTAAGTGGTTTTCAGCGCCCATACGCACATAATCATGAATCACAACATGGGGACCAACAACGGTATTTGCCCCAATCTCGACGTGATCATGAATAATCGAATAGGGTCCCACCTCAACACCTTCAGCGAGTTTCGCATTTGGAGAGACAATGGCCGTGGGATGTATACTTGGTTCAGGCATAGTTTTTATATGGTTATAGACGGATGTTGCTTCATCAGTGGATGATTCCGCCACGCAGTGTGTCAAAAACACCCTGGATCAAAGAATTATCGGGCACTAATCTTGTCATATTTTTGGTAGAATCCCTACTAGTTTCAGACACACACGAGGTTGATATGTCAGATATCCAGTTCAATAATCAGTTAACCGACCAGATCAACGTTTCGGCGGAAGCCGCGAAGCAATTACTGGCCCTGACTGAAAACGAAGAAGGCGTGAACGGCGTTCGTATTTTTGTTTCAGGCGGTGGATGCGGTGGCATGAGCTATGGCATGACCTTCGTTGACCAGCCAAACGAATATGACTGCGTCCTCGAACGCGATGGTATTAATGTCTATGTCGATGCCGTTGCACTCAGTTACCTTGAAGGTGTAGAAGTTGACTACCAGACACAGGGCGCCAACGCCAGCTTCGTATTCAAGAATGTATTTGCCAATACCGGTGGATCAGGAACCTGCGGCGCTTGTGGCGCAGCAGGCGGCGGTTGCGGTTAGCCAACAGCCAGCTTCAGATGGCTGGAAGCGACATATATAACCAGCTTTGCGTGTCCTGTGCATCAGCACAGGACAACGCATACTGGCATATTAACTTCTAAATCCCCAATCATGCCTTCCGGTATTTGAGCGATTTCAAAACGTCTCCTGTTAATCTCTCAACCCAACAGCTACCGCATAGCCCCGTACCTGTCAGCAGCACAACAGATGGGCCTGGAGGTACTGATTGGCTCGCGTGGTGAACATTCACTGACAACCGAAGTCAACCAGGGCCTGCACATAGACCTGGATGATCCTGATTCCGCCCTCGCCGCGATCATCGAAGAAAACGGGCTGAGGCCATTTGCAGGCATCATCGGCAGTGATGACAGCACCGTGGAACTGGCGGCACATGCAGCCAGCAGGCTCGGTCTGCCCCATAACCCTCCTGAAGCAGCTCGATTAACACGCAGAAAGGACCTGGCACGGGCACACCTGATGCTGGCGGGTTGCCCAGTTCCAATTCACTGTCTGATCGATATCAGCAAACCTTTAGCCCGGCAGATGTCCGGCCTGCCCTGGCCATGCGTGATTAAACCATTAAACATGTCAGCAAGTCGTGGCGTGATACGGGCGAATAATGAAGAAGAATTCATTAGTGCCTGTGAACGCATCAGAAACATCATATCCGAGTCTATTGATGAATTCGAACGCTGCCATGTGCTTGTAGAAGACTACATTGATGGCATTGAAATAGCCTATGAGGGCTACCTTCATGACGGCGAATTACACACACTCGCCGTTTTCGACAAACCGGATCCGCTGACCGGCCCATTTTTTGAAGAAACCATCTATGTCACGCCATCGCGACTCGAGGCTGACACCCTCAGGATTATCCAACAGCGGGTACAGCAATCATGCACCGCATTCGGGCTGACAACCGGCCCCATCCACGCCGAGTTACGCGTTAATGCCAGGGACGCATGGATACTGGAGGTCGCATCACGCACGATCGGCGGTGATTGTGCCCGCACACTGGATAGCGGCACCAGCAAAAGCCTCGAGCAATTGACCGTATCACTCGCAACAGGCGAACCGGTAGAGCCGCCAGCAATTAATCAAAGTCGCGGTGTCATGATGATTCCGATCAGGCAGGCGGGATTGCTGAGGCGTGTTGAAGGTATCCTGGCAGCCCGGAAAGTACCTCATATTGACAAAATCGATATCGTAATCAGCGAAGGCCACGAATTAATTCCTTTACCGGAAGGTAACCAGTATCTCGGATTTATTTTTGCCCAGGCTGATACGCCGGAAGATGTAACAGCTGCACTCAGAAACGCCCACGACAAGCTGAATTTCGTCACCGCACCGATCATTAAACTGGCTTCGGTGTAAAAAGATATTTAACGCAAAGGCGTGAAGACGCAAAGAACGCAGAGTTATTTTATGGTCCGCAAATAACGCTAATGTTGTCTCGCTAGCTGACGGAATTTTTGCGTGATTTGCGCTTGTCGCGAACTATCATCTGTAGTCGTAGGCCAGCATAATCCTTCGACAAGCTCAGGGTGAGCGGTGGAATATGTTGCTGTCGTTGTTGTCTACAAATTAGCCGATGTTTGCGGCTAAAGCCTGTACTGAGCGAAGCCGAAGGGCCGTTCCTACGACTACTATAAAAAATCCTTTGCGCCCTTTGCGTCTTCGCGCCTTTGCGTTAGATTTAAAACTCTACGCGGATTTATTTTTTGCCGCCGCCGGACTGGAAGCCTGCCGGGGCCTGGCCGTAGTCGCCTTCACCGAAGAAGAAACCCAGCATGTGTTTTTCAATGAGCTCGATATTTTTCGGGTCGGCCGTATTTAATCCATTTTCATTAATAATGGTTGTCAGGCGCTCAAGCCACTGTTTCCAGCCTTCCTTTGATACATTCTCATAGATGCGGGTACCTAAAGACCCGGGATGCGGTGGTTTATCCAGCCCCTCAGCTTCTGTCTTAAGCACCACACACTGAACCATTCTCGTCATGACAACCTCAACATTTACAGATTTGATTTCTCTTCGTATTTCTTAAGCAACACACCTTCATCACCGCAACAACTGTCCGGGCATTTCTTCACCTGGTGCACATCCCCGGCTTCGGCATTCAGGTAAAACTCGACCGGGCGGTTTTCTTTGGCGCAATCGCAACCTTTGTCATTATACACGTAAACATGCTTCAAGCCTGCACGTCTGCCCTGTTCCGCTGCTGAAAACAGGACCTCATCGGGTGTTGGCGGTATGTCCATGAGTTTGTATGCCGGGAAGAATCTGGTGATATGCCAGGGACTGTCAGCACCCAGATTTTCACGTACCCAGTTCGCTATTGCATAATGCTCGTCTGGATCGTCGTTTTTTCCGGGAATGATATTTGTTCTTGTTTCTACGTGCACACCCAGATCATGCGCCGTCCTGATCGAATGCAGCACCTGCTCAACCGTAGCAGGGCGGCAGATCTCACGGTAAAACTCATCACGCATACTCTTGATGTCCGAACACAATACGTCCAGGTGTGGCGCCACCAGTTCCAGTGCCTCATCGGTCACGAAGCTGTTGGAGACATAGACCGTGTAAAGCCCGGCTGCATGCGCCTGTTCGCATACATCCAGGACGTATTCCAGCCAGACTGCCGGCTCGGAATAGGTAAAGGCTATACCCTGCACACCGGCTCTCAGGGCGGTTTCTATCAGACTTTCGGGTGTAACCCATGCCTCTTTCGACTCGCCACGCGCCAGCGCGTCCAGGGCGCTCACGCCCCAGGAGATATCGAGGTTATGACAACCGCCACAGCGGAAGCTGCAGCCGTAGCTGCCCACCGACATGACCTGTGTGCCGGGTCGAAAATGCTTGACCGGCTTTTCCTCGATCGGATCGATATCAATCGAAGAAAGTATGCCGTATGACAGGTTGTAGAGAGTGCCGTTTCTATTGACGTGCGCCTGACAGAATCCACGCTGGCCATGGCCGATTCTGCAGCGCCACAGGCACAGATTACAGCGTGTGGTGCCGTTAGCCAGTTTTTCCTGCAGCCTGGTCTCAACCAGCTGATAATTCTGTAATTGTTTCGTCATAATAAGCTTTAGTGTAATCCCCTGATTAAAGCGCCTTCAACCAGCATACCACCAATTTATATCACGGGTCCCCTTGTACCTCGTACCTCGTCCCTAGTCCCTGCATTTAAAGCCAATGCTGCTCCATACTGGACACAGTCAGCCCACCGGTAGACGCCACCACCATCTGTTCAATCAGCTCAATCTGCTGCTGCAGATAGCGCCTGTTGTTGCTGACCAGGCCAATCGCAATCACAGAGCGTTGCCATTCATCAAGATATCCCGTCTCTGAAACTGATGCATTAAATCTGGAACGCAAACGATCAATCAGGCTTTTAACGGCAGCGCGTTTTTGCTTCAACGATTGTGCGTGCGGAATATGACAATCAACCACCAGCAGCAGTACGTGTATTGTTTGTTCCATTCAACGTGCAGCAGCTCTTTACAGATTGATCACTTCCAGCCCAAGATTTCCCTTCTGCTCCAGCGTAGCCGCATTGGTAATAACAGCGGTGCTGGCTTTGTCCGGATGCAGATAGGTTTGCGCTACTCGTTTCAAGTCATCGATTCTTACATTCAAAACGTTTTGTCTGAATGTCTGCAGTTTGTCCAGAGTACGCCCATGTAACAGGTTGTGGAAAGCCTGCCTGGCTTCACCGGAAGGTGACCCGGGTTTGTCAATACTGCTGATAACACCAAGGATGGCTTCTTCCACCATTCTCCATTCATGTTTATTGCTCAACATCCATTCAATTGCACGGTCGAAATCATCAAGTGTTTCATTCAGCCTGGGATCGCGGTATGAGTAGAAGCGAAAAGCGGCGATATTAGTGTCGTGGCTTGCTCCTCCGCCATAGGCGCCACCCTTCTCCCTTATGGCCGTATGAAGGAAACCGTTTCTGAGGAAGCCCCCGAGTACAGACAGTGGTGCCGCATCAGGATGGTCCATCGGCACCGTTTTATAAGCACGTGCGCAGAAATTCACCTGGGTATTCGTGACCCACATCTGTTTCACGGCCTCATCAACACGGTCGATAGCAAATGGCTTAAAAGGCTGTTCTGCCTTTTCAGCTGACCATATTGTTTCGAAGCCATTGACCAGGCTGTCCAGCTTTTCCTGTTCGCCGATTATCATGTATTGCCTTGGAGCGGCAATGAGTTTACGGTGAATCTCACCAAACTTGCCGGCAAGCTCTGCAACTGCACCTTGCTTATTAGCATCATCAACGGCTTTCAGGATACGTATGCCTTCAAGGCCATTGAAACGATGTCCCAGGGATGCCACCGGGCACATACCACTGGAAGCTGCAGACATCGCCAGCGCATGACCATTGCCGGTAACGCTTTGTTCGCGACGCGCACGTCTTTGTGAAATAATTTCCCCGATGCGGTCATGCTCATCAAATCGAACGCCATGAATCGTATCGTGCATCAATTCCGACAATTTTTCATTGTTGCGTTCGAGTGCCTTGCCCGCGAAAACATAATACCCCAGCGTCTGCTGTACATCATTACTGTGTCCACGGATACTTGAATGTCCGCTGACACCGCCACTGACGCTCGATTGCCAGCCCTGAACCTGCAGGTAATCCTTGTTGTCCACACCAAGCTCGGTCAAACAGCTTGAAAAAAATGGCATCATGTCCAGCTGATCCGGCTCGAAGGCAGGAAGGTCGAGCACCATCTCGTGATACACGAGACCGTTGGTGCCCTGGGCATACAGGGTGGATTCTGTACCCGCTATTTTTCTTGTAATCGCGGCTGGTATTTTCATTTCGGGCGGCACATCCTCGAGCCCGACCTTCGGTAAAACCTCCGGGTCGTCTTCCTGTTGCTGACGCATTGCAAGCTCTGCAGCACGCCTGACAACCCGCGACTTGTCATCATCAGACATGGCCGCTTTCATTTTAGCAAGACGCTCGCGCTCCGCCTCTTCCTTGTGCATACTCAGGCCGGTATCCGGCGCCATCGTGAGACGTACCCGATGCGGATTATCCAGCAATAATTCTTTAACCAGTTGCTTGATGTAAGAGGCGTCCTTTATCTTTTCTCGTAATGATTCGATAACAGGATCCAGATTGAGCAATTGTGCAGGATCACCACGATGAATCGCAGCCGAGAGCCCACTAAGGATCAGCTGTAAACCATAGGGATAACCATCACCGCCTATTTCACGCTGACTCAATTCAAGCTGGTGCAATACAGCCTCGAGATGCTCCTTGGGAACACCATTCTCAGCAACATCGCGCAATACATCGATAACAAGCTTTTCAAAGGCTTCTGCATCTCCAGGCTCACTGCCTTCGATGCCGCACATGAAACACATTTCGTGATTCGAATCTTCCAGCCCGCATAGAGGCGATGGCGCCGTACCCAGTTTTGTCGTTTCCAGCGCCTTGCGTAGCGGTGAAGAACTGTTCTCCAGCAGCACATGCGACAACAGGTTCGACTTCATAACTTCATCCAGCGCTATACTCGGACCCAGCAGCCAGCCAAGCACGTGGTGTGTCTTGTGATCTTCAGTCACGCCTTCTACAGCATCAAACGCATAGACATCCTCAACGACAACCGGCTTGTCGAATCGCCGTTCATCATCAACATGAATATTAACGTCGAGCCTGTCGAAGTATTGCAGGGCTTTTTCTTCGAACTGTTTCTGATGTTCAGATGCCGGGATATCACCGAATGTCATGAAAACCGCATTACTGGGATGATAATGTGTTTTATAAAAGTCCCTGAGCTGCTGGTAACTCAGGTCAGGGATATTCTCCGGCTCACCACCACTGTTATAGTGATAGGTTGTTGTCGGGTAAAGATGTTCACTCAGGGTTTGCCATAACACGCTGACAGGCGAACTCATAGCACCTTTCATCTCATTGAACACCACACCTTTGAATTCAAGATCACTCTGTGGATTGTCAGCTTGCTTGAATTCTACGCGGTGCCCTTCCTGCAGAAAGTCGAGCTCATCCAGACGGGAAAAAAACGCCGCATCCAGGTAAACATCCAGCAGATTGTTGAAGTCTTTTCTGTTCTGGCTTGAAAATGGATATGCAGTCCAGTCACTGCTGGTGAATGCATTCATGAAGGTGTTCAGTGATCGCCTGATCATCATGAAAAACGGATCACGCACAGGATATTTCTTGCTACCACACAGGGCTGTGTGTTCCAGTATGTGCGCAACACCTGTCGAATCCATTGGGACCGTTCTGAACGCGACCAGGAACACGTTTTCGTTATTATCAGCAGCTATATGATAGTGTATCGCACCGGTACTGGTATGCCGATATTCTTCCATTGTGACATTGAGTGACTCAATGTGCTCTGAGCGTATCCATGTAAAGGCAGGGTGTGAATTGCTTTTTAGCGTGTTCGGTGTTTCCGCAACTTGTGATGTCATGTTATGTGTTTTTTGTGAGTTTGTAGGCTGTTTCCATTAACGTTGTAAGACCCTTGTCCTTGAATCTTGGTTCATCTTCGAGGATGTTTTTTGCCGCGAGTTTTTCGATTTTGAATTTATCACAGTAAAGCTCATTCACCTCTTTTTCGGAAACCGAGAATGGAGGACCATCCATTTCATTTTCCGGATATGCCAGGGTAATCAGCAGTGTACGTGTACCTGGCTTTTGTAATTCAGTCACTTTGTTGACATACTCCCTGCGCATTTCCTTTGGCAGTGCAATCAGTGAAGCACGGTCAAAAATGTCGGTAATATTGCCAATATCATCAGCTTGCAGTGTAAAAAAATCTCCCAGCAGGATCTCCAGCTTGCCGGATTTATAGCTGACATGACGCTCCGTGTTCATCTTGCTGTAGTTTAACTGTTGCTCAGTAAAAAACTGTTCCACGGCCAGTTCACTGCATTCAACACCCAGGGTTTCGTATCCATTTTGTTGCAGCCACCACAGATCTCTGGACTTTCCACACAGTGGCACAAACACCTTCAATTCAGAGCGTTTCTCCAGCGGTGGGCCCTTTTCACCATAATAGTAGCCGAGATAAGGGTTTATGTGATGCTGGTGAAAGCCCGTTTGGCCCCTGCCCCAGCGTTCATTCCAGAAAGCTATATCCATGCAGGATGACTTTAGCCTTCACCCGGTTTCCAGATACCAAAGGCTTCCTGCGAGGGTTGCTGTGGCTTGATATCGGCCTCGACCTGGTCCAGCACCTGCCCCATGAACGTAGTCATATCGTTGAGAAAACCGCGCTTGTCCAGTCCTGGATTCGTCTGGTGTGCAAGCACATAGCCAATGATGGCGCATAGATACTGCATGCTCATCAGGTCATTTTCTGCGGAAGCGTCGTGTTGCACGAGTAAATCCTTGACAGCTGAAATCAGTTCACCGGATAGTTGAATACCGCCACTCATATTGGGATTTTCCTGTCTGAATAAAAGGAGTAGATTGTACGCTATCTGCTCTAATTTCCAAAAAACAAACCATGTATAAAATATGTGTATTCGTCCCGGAAACTGCTGTCGAACTGGTAAAACAGGCTATGTTTGCAGCGGGCGCCGGAAAAATCGGCGACTATGACAGCTGTTGCTGGCAAACGCTCGGCCAGGGCCAGTTCAGACCACTTGAGGGCAGCTCGCCGTTTATCGGTGAACAGAACCGGATAGAAACTGTTGCCGAGTACAGAATAGAAATGGTGTGTGCTGACGAACTAATAAAAGACGCAGTTGCCGCAATGAAAAACAGCCACCCCTATGAAGAACCCGCCTATGACGTATGGAAACTGGAGGATTTCTGAAGTTTGAATTTTATTTCAACGCAGAGACGCTAAGGCGCAGAGAGCGCAAAATATTTTTTTGATTTTCCTAGTACCTAGTACCTAGTTCCCAGCACCTGGCTTCACCTCGTCCAGCCACGCTCGCTTTTATCCATAAAATCGATTACCTGTTTGACTTCCGGATGCACTGCCGCGAGCTCGGATACACGTTCGAGTTTTTCCATTAAGGTGCCTTTTGACTTGACCAGGATTTTATAGGTTTCCTGTAAAGCACGAATGGTTTCCGGTTTGAACTGTTTTCGCACCAGGCCTTCCTTGTTGATACCCCGGGCCCTGGCCCTGTTACCTGCAACGGTAAAATACGGCAGCACATCACGATCCAGCGCTGTTGCAAATCCGGTAAAGCAGTATGCGCCCAGGCGCGTGAACTGATGCACTGCAGTAAAGCCGCCGAGAATCGCGAAGTCTTCAACCACAACGTGCCCTGCCAGGGTCGCATTATTGGCAAAAATGATATTGTTGCCGATCATGCAGTCATGAGCGATATGCACGTATGCCATAAACAGGTTGTCATTACCAATTTGCGTTATGCTTCTGTCTTCTTCAGTGCCGCGATGCATGGTGACACACTCGCGTATGGAATTCCTGTCACCAATAACCAGCCTTGATTTTTCCCCATGGAACTTCAGGTCCTGTGGATCCTCGCCTATCGATGCAAATTGAAATATCCTGTTATCTTTTCCAATTTTCGTCGGTCCTTTAACAACGACATGTGGACCGATTACAGTGCCGGCTTCGATCTCTACATCCGCGCCGATGATACTGTAAGGCCCAATTTGAACACCGTTCGCAATTACAGCAGATTCATCAATAATCGCAGTTTCATGTATCACCGAAACTATTCCTTTTCAGTTGCTGCACATAGCATACTGGCTGAAGTCACCAGTTCACCATCAACGCTTGCTTCACAGGTGAACTTCCAGATAATTCTCGTTCTTTTCACCAGTTCCACCTTAAGCATCAGCTGGTCGCCTGGAATGACCTGGCGTTTGAAACGCACATTATCAACACCAACAAGCATGTAGAGCAAATCATCCCTGGGGGTTTCGCTCATTGTCCTGAAGCCAAGTAATCCGGTGGCCTGTGCCAGTGCTTCGATAATCAGCACACCCGGCATGATTGCTACTTGAGGAAAATGACCCTGGAAAAACGGCTCGTTCACCGTTACATTTTTAAATGCTGTAAGCGATTCCCCGGGAGTGCATTCAAGAACCCTGTCCACCAGTAGAAACGGATATCGGTGGGGTAAAAATTGTTTAACTTCTTCAGATAACATCTCACTCACAGCTCATCTCCAGCGCATTATTATTTGTTAGTTGATTCCAGGGATTTTATGCGTTTTCCCAGTTCATCCAGTTGCTTGATACGACCAAGTATCCTGCGCCATATGCGAGCTTCAACAGCAGGGATACCTGAAGAATACATACCGGGTTCCTTGATTGAATTCGGAACACTGGACCTGCCTGTCAATATCACATTATCAGCAATCTCAATGTTATCGGAAATAGCCACGTCACCTCCGAGAATACATTTTTTGCCGATTTTTGCCGATCCTGCAACACCGCATTGTCCTGACATTGTGGTGTGCTCACCAATATGAACATTATGACCAAGCTGAACCAGGTTATCTATTTTAACTCCGTCTTCTACGATCGTATCGCCTATAGCACCCCGGTCAATAGTTGTGTTGGCGCCAATTTCAACATTATTTCCAATTTTAACGCTGCCCAACTGCGGCACCTTGATATATGAGTCCTGGTCCCAGACAAAACCGAAACCATCAGCGCCGATAACTGCGCCGGAATGCAGAATGTTATTATCGCCAATGTTGCAGCCTTCGCCTATCGTGACGTTGGCAAAGAGCCGTGTGTTAGCGCCAATTCTGACATTTTTTTCTAACACGCATCCCGGGGAAATCCATGTGCCGGATCCCACCGAAGCGCCGCTTTGAATAACAACGCATGCCTCTATCCTTGCAGATGAATCAACTTCAGCATCATCAGCTATCACGGCATGCGGTGAAATCCACGGCTCCACTACAGGTAGTGGATTCAGCAACAATGCAATTTTTGCAAATACAGCACGTGGGTTATCAGTAACCAGGGCAGGCTTGTCACAGACCTGCAGCATTTTATCCGTTATGATAACCGCAGAAGCCGCGGTTGTTTTCAGATGCCCAGTATATTTCGCGTTTGAAACGAATACGATACTTCCCTGTTCTCCACTGGTGATATCCGCAACTTTTTCGACAACGGTATCGCCGGAGCCGGAAAGACCGGCTCCGGTTTTTTCAGCCAACGCGGAAAGCGTGTATTGCATGAGCTTTGAGAATTACTTCTTGAAGGCCTTCTTCATTCTTTCCAGGACTTTATTTGATATATCCAGCTTTTCATTTGCATACGCAACACCTTCGCTGGTTAGAATCAAATCGTATTTCTCCGCTTTTGCTATATCCTCGATTATGCTTCTTACGGACTGTTGCAATACGGCGAGTTCCTGGTTTCTAACAGTCGCGACTTCCTGTTGTAAAACAGCTTCTTTCTGTTTGAACTCCTGTATCTTGGCAATGACACTGTTCTTCAACTCGTTGAGCTTGTCTTCAGTCATGACCAGTTCGTTGCGTTTGTAATTTTCCTGCATTTCATTGATTTCCTTTTCCATTTCCTGCAGTTCGGTTTTACGCCCGCCGAATCGCTCGAGCATGGAATCGTTGACTGCCTGCACCTGTGGCGCTTCGGTCAGGATTTTCTCTACGCTGACATAAGCTATTTTAGGTGCGCTGGCAGCCATTACGTTTGCTGATGCAAACAACAGAATTAATAATGATGTAGCTAGAACTTTCATATATTTTCCTCTTAAAAGAATGAACCAATACTAAACTGGAAGGCGCGCAAGTCATCGCCGGGCACATCGTTGAGTGGCACGCCATAACTAAACCTGAGTGGACCGATTGGTGCTAACCAGACAAAAGACAAACCAGCCGATGTTCTGAGCTGGCCTGCATCAAAACCATTTTTTCCTATCGGATTATCATATGTGGGCGCATCATCCAGAAACACGTTACCTATATCCAAAAACGCGCTAAGCCGTACCGAGCTAGGCGGTTTTTCCATGAATGGTATAGGAAATATCACGTCGGCACCACCTACGACGCGCAAATTACCACCTATAGGATCATTCGAGAGCAGATCACGCGGACCCAGAGAGTTGGTATTGTATGCCCTGACAGTTCTCAATCCGCCGGCAAAATAACGCTCGAAGAACGGCAGCTCATCTGTCTCACCGTAGCCGTCGCCATAGGCGAGGTCTGAATGCAGCAGCAAGGTCAGATTCTGCGTCATGGGAAAGTAAAACTTCGTGTCATAATTGAGCTTGTAGTACTCAAGGTCACTGCCCGGAATTGTGATATTTGAAGCAATGGTCTGTGCACTGCCCCTGGTGGCAAAAACAGTACGGTTTCGAGTGTCATGAGAAAAACTTGCGGTTAGTGAAAAGTTATCGAATTCATTTCCATTCTTGAATATAAATTCGAGCACGTCGAGTGATGGTGACGTACCCACCCTCAAATCGATCGAGTTGTAACCTATACCCAGTCGCAAAGTGTTGACTTCGGTCAGGGGTATGCCGTAGGACAGGCTGACGCCGTAAGAGTTGGACAGGTAATTCGCAATCTCCTCCTGTTCGGCATCTCGTTTTCTATACGATGCACTGATTGTTCTACTGATGCCATCGACTGTGGCATAGGGGTCAGTATGTGAAATACTGTAGACAGTATTTGCCCTGTCCGTGTTCACGTTGACTGAAAGCGACTGCCCTGTACCCATCAGGTTTTCCTGCGTAAGGCCGATATTGAACAATAGACCCTGTGCCTGGGAAAAACCTGCACCAATATTGAAGCTGCCTGACAGTCGCTCTGTAACAGATACTTCAATATCAATCTGGTTATCAGTGCCCGGTACCGGTCTTGTTTCCAGTTCGATTTCTTCAATATATGACAAACGCTGTATTCGGATCTTTGAACGCTCGAGCTTGTCGCTTGCCAGTACAGAACCCTCCATCAAGCGCATCTCACGCCTCAGCACTTCGTCCCTTGTTTTGAAGTTGCCAAAAAATGTAATACGGCGAACGTACACCTTGCGGCCAGGCTCCAGTGTATAGGTAAGACTGATCGTACGATCTTCCTCATTGATCTCGGGGATTACTGCTACTTTAGCAAAGGCATAGCCAGTCCTGCCTACACGGTCTTCAATCGCCTTCTGGGATTCGGTCATCATCTTCCTGGAAAACGTATCTCCCGATCTTGTTGAGATGAGTTGTTCCAGTACTGCTTTATTAATAACAAGATCACCGGTCAGCTGCACGTCGCCAACCGTATATTTTTCTCCCTCGCTGACATTAATTGTCACATAAATATCTTTCTTGTCAGGCGTGATCGAGACCTGTGAAGAATCAACATTGAACTTGATATAGCCGCGATCCAGATAATAGGAACGTATGGTTTCGAGGTCAGCCTGTAATTTGGGTTTTGAGTACTCATCAGCGTCAGACAGGAAAGCCCATGCAGAAGGTATACCCAGCTGAATTTCATCAAGCAGAGTCGCATCATCGAACACTTGATTGCCAATGATGTTGATTTGTTTGATAAGTGATTTGATACCTTCCGAAATATTGATATCGATATTGACCCGGTTCTGGTCGAGTTCCTCGACCTTGGCATCAATTTTTACGTTGTATTTGCCCTGACTGAAATAAACGCTTTCCAGTTCCTGCGTGAGCTTTTCAAGTAATGAACGATTGAAAATTCGTCCTTTTGCGAGCCCGACACCTTTCATCGCATCTTGCAGGGTCTCATCGTCAATATCCGAGTTTCCATCGAAGGTGATATCAGTGATCGAAGGCCGTTCTTTTACCTTCACCACCAGCACATCCCCATCGCGGAATAATTGTACGTCTGCAAAAAAACCGGTTTTGTACAGTTCCCTGATTGCAAATACAACCTGTTTGTCATCCAGCGGGTCGCCCTCGATGACGGGCAAGTAATTCAGTAATGTACCTTCCGGTATTTTCTCGAGCCCTTCAAGACGTATATCACTGACGATAAAACTCTGTGCTGCCTCAACGATTGAAGCGACACTCAGTAAAATTATCAGGGAAAGAATGCGAAGCGTATTACGGCAATTGTGCATTATTACCTCATTGCAACAATCGCTGAAAATCATTGAACAGGGCAATCATCATTAGAAGCGCAAGTATCATGACGCCAATTTGCTGCCCCCTGACTTCAAAAGTTTCTGATACAGGCCCGCCCTTGATAATCTCAATCAGGTAGTAAAACAGGTGGCCGCCATCGAGCATTGGAATCGGCAACAGGTTCAACACACCCAGGCTGACCGAAATGATCGCCAGAAAACCGACAAAGGTCGTGAATCCAATGGTAGCCGTAACGCCGGCATACTGCGCAATAGTAATGGGACCCGAAATATTATCCAGCGACGCCTCCCCCGTCACCATCTTCCATAGTACCCTCAATGTCAAAAGTGACATGTCCCAGGTTTTGACCGCTGCTTTTGGGATCGACTCGATAAGCCCGTACTCGAGTTCAACCATTATCTCGTCCCTGACTTCATCGGGTATATTCTGGTATGCGCCGATATAGCCGACCTCCTCATCACCTGACTTTTTGCTGGCCGGAAACACATCGAAATCCAGTAGCTGACCGTCCCTGTCGACGGTGAATTTCATATATTTATTTGGACTTGCACGTACCTGCTCGACTATTTCGCGCCATTCATACACATCCGTAGCGTTTATCGTGCGTATGAGATCTCCCCTGGCCAATCCCGCCTTGCTGGCTGCACCATCCTCCATTACACCACCAATTTCTGCCGGCAACCGTGGCTGCCACATGCTGAAACCGAGCTTGCTGACTATATCAGTGTCATCTTCGAGCACCCGGGTCTCGCCCAGCTGGAGTGAGCGCACATTTTCAAAGCCATCAGCATCACGCACCTTGATGTCGAGCTGCCCGCCATCCAGTCCATGGTCAATCAGGGCGATGCGAAAAGTATTCCATGAGACAACTTCGGAGCCGCCGACCTGCAGGATTTCATCCTTGTCTGAGAAGCCGGCCTGTGCTGCAACAGATTCAGCCTGGGGTTCACCCAGCAACGGACGTTGCGCGGTTGTACCCACGACGAATACCAGCCAGTAAAGGAAAACAGCAAGAATAAAATTAAATGCCGGCCCGGCAAATACGATCAGAGAACGCGTTAAAACCGGCTGCCTGTTGAATGCGCGGTGTAATTCTTCATCGGGCACATTTCCTTCCCGCTCATCCAGCATTTTGACATAGCCACCCAGGGGGATCGCTGCAATGGCATATTCAACATGATCACTGTCATTCTTACGTCGCCACGTTAACAGCGGCTTGCCGAAGCCAACAGAAAACCGCAATACCTTCACACCCAGCTTTCGCGCAACCCAGTAATGTCCGAATTCATGAAAAGTCACGAGAACGCCAATAGCGACAATAAAAAAGAAAATGTTATGCAATATGCTCATGGCTCAGACGGTCTGTAAATTATGAATGTGTGATTTGGCCAGTTCTCGCGCTGACTGGTCAGCTGTCAGAATTTCATCGAGTGTGTTGGCATCAGTTATTGTTATTTTGCCCAAAACGCTTTCAATCAAGCCTGCAATTGCCGTAAATGCAATCTTTCCCTGAAGAAAGGCTTCGACGGCTATTTCATTTGCAGCATTGAGCGCGATACTTGCCGAGCCGCCTGCCTGCATTGCCTGGTAACATAATTTGAGACAGGGGAATCGGTCTAGATCGGGTTTTTCGAACTCCAGTTTTGCGACATCAAAAATATCAAGAGGTTCAACACCCGAATCTATGCGTTCAGGCCATGCCAGACAATGTGCAATCGGTGTACGCATATCCGGATTACCCAGTTGAGCCAGTATTGAGCCATCTGCATATGAAACCATCGAATGAACGATGCTTTGAGGATGGATCACGACTTCTATCAGGTCCTGCGATACATTGAACAGCCAATGCGCCTCGATCACTTCCAGCCCCTTGTTCATCATCGTTGCTGAATCAACCGATATTTTCTGCCCCATCACCCAGTTCGGATGACTCACCGCCTGCTCAGGCGTGATGTTATGGAATTGTTCGAGCGGCAGTGTTCTGAAAGGTCCGCCACTGGCTGTGAGCAGGATCCTGTTGATGCCTGAATGCTCGGGCAGTTCAGGAAGCTGATACGGCATGCACTGAAAAATAGCATTATGTTCGCTATCAACCGGCAGCAAAGTCGCCCCGCTGTTATGCACAGCATCCATAAACAGTCGCCCTGACATAACCAGCGCTTCCTTGTTGGCAAGCAATACGCGTTTGCCCGACTCGGCAGCCGATAATGTCGGCAGCAAGCCGGCCGCACCGACAATACCTGCAACCACGGTATCAACCTGATCCAGGCTGGCAACCCTGTTGAGTCCCTCGGTACCTGCAAGTACCTGCGTATCCAGTCCAGCGGCTTTGAGTCTGTCGAAAAGCTGCTGTGCACTGCTCTGGTCGCTCATCACAGCATATTCCGGCCGCCATTGCAGACATTGCTGTTCGAGCGCGTCTACATCTGTATTCGCGGTTAAAGCGACTATGCTGTATTTATCCTGATGACGAGAAACGACATCCAGCGTGTTTTGCCCGATACTTCCTGTAGAACCCAGAATCGTAATGGCTCTGGATGCATTCATACATTGAATACCGGCTGCAGTAATAACTCACGACCGACCATAAATACAGGCATGGCAGCCAGCACGCTGTCAATTCTGTCGAGAATGCCTCCATGACCGGGAAGAATCGCACCACTGTCCTTGACGCCGTGCTCACGCTTGAGCACGCTTTCGTACAGGTCACCGGCCACCGAGACCAGCGTCAGCACCACCGCCAGCAGTAACAGCCTGGTCGTATCCGGGATATCAAGGCCAAAATAGTACGCTGCAGTGGCGCTATAAAGGCATACAGCAGCAATAGCACCGTACAAACCTTCCCGTGTTTTTCCCGGACTGATGGCGGGCGCAAGTTTGTTTCGGCCAAAACGCTTGCCGCTGAAATAGGCGCCGCTGTCAGCCACCCATACCAGAACCAGGCCATAAAGCAACCATTCGGCACCATTGTGCTGTATGTGTATGGCATTCATGGCGAACACTGCGGCAGGTATGACCAGTATGCCCGCAAGCAGTTTGAGCGGTGACAGCTTGCTGCTGGCTTTGCCTGGCCGCGCCTTGAACAAATACAGGCAGATGGCAAACCACCAGATCACAGCGGCGTATATATATAACTGCATGTACTGGCCGGCATGGTTCATGATCACCCAGACAATTGCACATACCAGCACCAGGTAGACGATCTGGCCGGCTGTTTTCAATCCGGCCAGTTTCGCCCATTCATAGGCAGCGAGTGATGCGATAACCATGGTCAGCCAGAAAAACACATTGCTCGGCTGGAACAGAATGATCCAGATAATGCCAATGGCTAGTGGAATAGCTGTTAGTACACGTTGAAGCAACATCGCCGAACCTATCCTGCCTGTCTTCCCTGCACGTCGCCTACCTGGTCTCCGGTTTTTCCGAAACGGCGTTGTCGCGTGGCATACCAGTCCAGTGCTTCATCAAATGCGGCATCGTTAAATTCAGGCCAGAGCGTGTCAGTGAAGAAAAGCTCAGTGTAGGCAATTTGCCACAACAGAAAATTACTGATTCTTTGTTCACCACCCGTGCGGATAAACAAATCAGGTTCAGGCTGATCGACGAGGCACAATTCACGGGTAAATGCCTGTTCAGTGATCTGCTCCTCGGAAATATCGCCATCTGCAAGCTTGCGTGACAGGCTTCGTACAGCATTCACGATATCCCAACGTCCGCCATAATTTGCAGCAATATTGAGTTTTAGCCGAGTGTTCGCGGCTGTTTTTTCTTCGGCAGCCGCAATACTTGCCTGAAGATTTTCGGAAAACCGGGTGCGATCACCAATAAAGCATATGCGAACGCCCTGCTCGTGCAGCTTGTTAATCTCTGAATTCAGCGTAGAAACAAACAGCGACATCAGACTGCTGACTTCCTGGTCGGGCCGGCTCCAGTTTTCGCTACTGAAAGCGAAAAGCGTCAATGCGCCGATGCCTTTGATTGCACAGAGTTCTACCAGGCGCCGTGTCGCCTTGACGCCGGCCTTATGTCCGGCCGTTCTGGGCAGGAAACGCTTTTTCGCCCAACGGCCGTTACCATCCATCACAACAGCTACATGCTGTGGCAGTGTTTGATCATTATTCTGCTGTGTAGTCATTTACTGAAGAAGCCGGTATGAAAGCATATCTCTGCCCATGCACAAAATCCCACATAACAGTAGTCACTTTCGATCATGCCGTGTCCGCCTTCGCACAATATGCGGGCTAAACTTCCATCAACTCGGCTTCTTTATCAGCCAGCACCTTATCGATTTTAGCAACATAGGTGTCAGTCAACTTCTGAATGCTTTCTTCGGCTTTGCGTTCTTCGTCTTCGGAGATTTCTTTTTCCTTTAACAAATCCTTGAAATCACTATTTGCGTCCCGACGGATATTCCTTATGGCTACGCGCCCCTGTTCAGCTTCGTGCCTGACAACCTTTACCAGATCTCTGCGCCGTTCTTCTGTCAGGGGTGGCATCGGAATACGAATAACAGTACCCGCTGTTGCAGGGTTGAGCCCAAGGTCAGAACCCATGATCGCCTTTTCGACTTTTGCAACCATGTCTTTTTCCCAGGGAGTAACGACCAGTGTTCTGGAATCCTCGATGTTCACATTTGCAACCTGGTTAATCGGTGTAGCTGAGCCATAATAATCAACCTGGATCTGATCCAGTAGACTGGGGTGCGCCCGGCCCGTTCTTATTTTAGAAAATTCCGTATGCAGGGAGTCGATACTTTTACCCATCCGGACTTCTGCATCCTTGATAATCTCTTCAATCATGCTGTTTCCTCCAGTACCACGGTCGTGCCAATACTCTGGTCATTCATTGTTGCAGGCAAGGCACCTTCTTCATTTAGATTAAATACTCGCAACGGTAAATTATTGTCACGGCACATCACAATCGATGTCATATCCATAACACCAAGGTTTTTTTCAATGGCTTCAGTGTATGTCAGGGTCTGGTAGCGTTTTGCGTCCGGGTTCTTTGCCGGGTCTGAATCGAATATGCCATTGACCTTGGTTGCCTTCATGAAGACATCTGCTTCGATTTCGATTGCACGCAGGCAACCGGCGGTATCGGTGGTAAAAAACGGGTTACCAGTACCAGCAGCAAAAATGACGATCCTGCCCTTTTCAAGATGACGTATCGAGCGTCGGCGCACATATTCCTCACACACACGATTAATACGTATAGCCGACATAACGCGGCATTGCTTGCCGATTTTTTCAAGCGCATCCTGCATCGCCAGTGAATTCATCACCGTTGCCAGCATGCCCATATGATCGCCAGTAACGCGATCGATTCCTGCTTCTGCCAGACCCTGGCCCCTGAAGATGTTGCCACCGCCAATAACAAGCGCAACTTCGATGCCCATATCAGACACTTCGGCTATTTCCTTTGCAACACGAGACATCATGCTGGTTTCAATACCGAAATCCATGTCGCCCATCAGCGCTTCGCCACTCAGCTTGAGCAACACCCGTTTATAAGATGGTTTTGTTGTAGTCATTATTTTTATTATTCCAACCACAAAAAACCGGGAAATATAATCCCGGTTTTTTGTTTAATAGCAAATCATCTTGAGCTTAACTGGCGTTGACTTGCGCCATCACTTCGTCAGCGAAGTTTTCCTGTTTCTTCTCGATCCCTTCACCAACTTCGTAACGCACAAAACCTTTCACCTCTGCACCTTCGTCTTTGAGCAGAGCTCCGACGGTCTTGTCCGGGTCTTTGACAAAAGGCTGACCGACAAGCGTGATCTCTGCGAGATATTTGCGTATACGGCCATCCACCATTTTTTCAATAATATCCTGCGGTTTACCACTGTCCTGTGCCTGCGCAATCAGTATTTCACGCTCCTTCTCCAGCAATTCTGCCGGAACCTGTGCCTCGGTCACACAAGTCGGCCTGCTTGCAGCAATGTGCATTGCCACATCCTTGATCAGGTCATCATTGCCATTTTCCATGCCAAGTAAAACACCTATGCGCGTACCGTGCAGGTAGCTGCCAAAATTACCGGCATCCAGCTGCATAAGTTCAAATCGACGCACCTGGATGTTTTCGCCAATTTTTGAAACCATCTCCTTGCGTTTTTCTTCAATCGTCTGCCCGCCATCAATAGCCAGCTCGACCAGGGCTTCGGTTGATTCAGGCCTGTTTTCAAGAGCAGTTGCGGCCACCTCATTGACAAAAGTCAGGAAATCATCACCACCGGAAACGAAATCCGTCTCACAGTTAACTTCAGCTATAACTGCTGTTTTTCCATCGTCACTGATCTTGATTGCAATACGGCCTTCGGCAGCAACGCGCCCTGCCTTCTTATCAGCCTTTGCAAGACCGGATTTGCGCATGTTTTCGATTGCGGCATCGATGTCACCACCGGCTTCAGTCAGGGCCTTCTTGCATTCCATCATGCCAGAGCCCGTGCGCTCACGTAGTTCTTTAACCATTGCAGCTGTAATCTGCATGTTTTTACCTCTGTGTCTGTTCGTTTGATTCTAACTGTGTTCGAAAAAACCAGCCTGTTTACCCGGCTTTAATCCGCCTTTTTCTTGGCAACTTTCTTTTTTGCTACCTTTTTCTTCGCAACTTTCTTTTTAGCTGCTTTTTTCTTTGGCGCCGCAGCAACTTCTTCCGCAGCCTCTTCAACTTCAGTCTCGGCACTGGTTTCTTCAGTCTCTGCTTCTTTAACTGCGGGGGTTTCAGCTTCAGCTTCTACTTCTGTAGCTGCGTGAGCTTCTTCAGGTGCCGGTGCTTCTTCAGCAACGGGTGTTTCTTCAGCTTTTACTTCTTTCTTTACAGGCGCTTTCTTGATCGAAACCTTTTTCTTGGGTGCCGGTTTCCTGGGTGCCGGCTCTTCCATTTCTTCTGGCTGAATAACAGCAGTAGCGCGTCCTTCAATCACAGCATCGGCAATGCCCTGTGCATATAGACGGATAGCCTTGATAGCATCATCATTACCGGGAACGACATAATCAATACCATCGGGTGAATTGTTTGTGTCTACAATGCCAAATACAGGAATGCCCAGCTTGTTGGCTTCATTGACTGCAATATCTTCGTGACCAACATCGATCACGAACAGGGCATCCGGCAGGCCTTTCATATTCTTGATACCACCCAGCACCTTCTCAAGTTTTCCCATCTCGCGCGTCAGGCCAAGTGCCTCTTTCTTTGTGAGCTTGGCAAAACCGCCACTGGTGGACATTTCTTCGAGATCCATCAGTCTCTGGATAGACTGGCGGATCGTTTTGTAATTGGTCAGCATGCCACCGAGCCAGCGGTGATTTACATAAGGCATTCCGCAACGCTGCGCTTCTTCCATTACCGTGTTACGTGCTGCGCGTTTCGTACCAACGAATAGAACGGTACCGCGATTAGCCGCAATCTTGCCAATGGCATTTACTGCGTCTGTATACAGCGGCAGGGTTTTTTCAAGGTTGACGATATGGATCTTGTTGCGGGCACCAAAAATGTATTCAGCCATTTTTGGATTCCAGAAACGGGTCTGGTGACCAAAGTGAACGCCTGCCTCGAGCATCAGACGCATAGATACGTTAGACATATATATCTCCTAAAGGGGGTTAAGCCTCCATACACCCCATGCAATAACCGTTTTTATGTCGGCACCCATTGCATGTGTCGGTGTATGTGCGAATTAAAATCCGATATAGTCGTCACTTTGGCACCTGTTTAGGCGCCGGATCAGACGTTTATCGATGAATTGCGTTGAACGCGGCGGCTTTATACCATATCGTGCGCCAGGAAACAACGGGAAATATCGTCAATCAGAATCGAGATATATAATATATCTTATTGATTAATAAGGATAACATTGCTGTGACAGTCACTATAAAAACTGCCGAAGAAATAGAAAAAATGCGCCTGGCAGGCCGTCTTGCCGGCGAGGTGCTGCAAATGATACGTCCCTACGTGAAAGCGGGTGTTTCCACGGCGGAGCTGGACGGTATCTGCCATGACTATATCGTCAACACTCAGAAAGCGATTCCAGCGCCGCTTAACTATCATGGCTTCCCGAAATCAATCTGTACTTCTGTAAACCACCAGGTCTGCCATGGCATTCCCGGTGACAAAATTTTAAAAAACGGTGATATCCTGAATATTGATATCACGGTAATCAAGGATGACTATCACGGCGACACCAGCAAGATGTTCATGATTGGAGAACCGAATATCAGGGCGGTTCGTGTCAGTAAAATTGCACACGAATGCATGCACATTGGCATCGAGAAAGTAAAACCGGGCACCCATCTCGGTGATATCGGCCATGCAATTCAGCAGCATGCCGAATCTAATCATTGTTCTGTGGTACGTGAATATTGCGGCCACGGTATTGGCCGTGGGTTTCATGAAGATCCCCAGGTATTGCACTACGGCAAGCCTGGCACCGGCATGCAGCTTGAAGCCGGAATGACTTTTACCATTGAACCGATGATTAATGCCGGTAAACGCCACGTCAAATTACTCAGTGATAACTGGACCGTGGTAACCAAGGACCACAGCCCTTCCGCACAATGGGAGCACACTATCCTGGTAACGAAGGACGGCTATGAAGTACTGACACAATGCCCGGGCGACGAGATCTGACATGCATGCAATCAACAAAACCGGGCATGGCGACATCAACAGCCTGTTCGACGAAAGCAGGCTGGTCGAAGCACTGCAATCAGATCAAACCAGCGTATTGTCAACACTGAAATCCGCGGTCACGAATATCAATGAAGGCCTGAAGCAACTCTATCAGCATGGAACCCCTGTCGAAGAAATCGTAACCGGCCGCGCCAGCTTGCTTGACCGGCTGTTAACAACCCTGTTTGAACATTATTTTGCACCGATCGAGCAACCCGTAGCACTGATCGCTGTTGGCGGCTATGGACGAGGCGAATTGCACCCTGCATCCGACATCGACCTCATGCTGCTGTTGCAGGATGAAGAAGACGAACGAACACGGGACGCTATCGAAAAATTCATCATGCTGCTGTGGGACGGCCGACTCGAGATCGGTCACAGCGTTCGCACACTGGATGAATGTGTAGACGAGGCCGCAAATGACATCACTGTAGCAACCAATATCATGGAATCACGTCTGCTCTCGGGTGATATGGAATTGTTCAACAACATGCAAGTCTTAACCGGGCCAGACAGAATGTGGGACAACCAGTCTTTCTTTCAGGCCAAGCTGAAGGAACAGATACAACGTAACGGGAAATTCAACGATACTGCCTACAATCTCGAGCCCAATATAAAGGAAGGTCACGGGGGGCTCAGGGACATCCAGATGATTGGCTGGGTAGCAAAACGTCATTTTGGCGCATCCAGCCTGTCCGACCTGGTTGATCATAATTTCCTGCGTGAAAAGGAACTGAAGACCCTACTCGAAGGACAGCACCTGCTGTGGCGAATTCGCTGCAGCCTGCATTACCTGACAGGGCGCCGTGAAGACCGCCTGTTGTTTGATTATCAACACCAGCTCGCGCTTGAATTTGGTTTCGAGGACGACGAGGAAAAGCACAAAAGCAACATTGCTATCGAGCAGTTCATGCAGCAATACTACCGCACAGTAATGGAGCTTGAACGCTTGAACGAAATGCTGTTACAGCTGTTTCGCGAAGCCATACTGTACAAAGACAAGCCCGGCGAAACCGTCGTAATCAATGAGTCATTCCAGATCAGGCATGATTATATTGAGGTTACGCATGCCGACGTTTTCAAAAACAGGCCAACCACACTGCTGGAACTGTTCCTGGTCAATGAACAGCACCCCGAAATCCAGGGCGTGCGTGCAGAAACGATTCGGCTGATACGTGAGAACAGGCACCTGATAAACGACGAATTTCGTCGCTCCAGTGAAGCAAGACGCCTGTTCGTACATATTATTCGGCAAAGCCGCGGGGTAACGCATGAATTCAGGCGCATGAACCGCTATGGCATTCTTGCCGCCTATATACCCGCCTTTGGCCAGATCGTAGGTCGCATGCAGTATGACCTGTTTCACGCCTATACTGTCGATCAGCATACACTGTTCGTGCTGCGCAATTTACGCCGCCTGTCCGTACCCGAGTTCTGCCATGAGTTCCCGCTGGCCAGCGGTATAACCCACCATCTGAAAAAACCCGAACTGCTTTATCTCGCAGGCCTGTTTCACGATATCGCCAAAGGGCGTGATGGCGACCACTCCGAACTCGGCGCAGTGGACGCACTTGAATTTTGTCGTGACCATGAATTGAGCCAGGAGGATGCCGAGCTGGTGAGCTGGCTGGTTCGCAACCACCTGATCATGTCGATTACGGCACAGCGCAAAGATATCAGCGATCCGGAAATCATCGCTGAATTTACAGAATCAGTGAACACGCTGGAAAAGCTGGATTATCTCTACCTGTTGACGATGTGCGATATCCGCGCCACAAACCCGAAACAATGGAACAGCTGGAAAGACAAGTTGCTCATTGAGCTGTACCACAAAACCGCACAGGTATTACAACAGGGTGTGGAAAACCAGGCCAACCGCCAGGACGATATCGATCATAACCGCACTTATGCCTTCAGGAACCTGTCGAAGGAAGGTTTCGGAACGCTTGAAATAAGCGCTATCTGGAACAACTTCACCGACGAATATTTCCTCAGGCATACACCGGCTGAAATTGTCTGGCATACCCGTCTGATTATCCAGCATGCCAACAAGGACACGCCCGTGGTAAAAGTCAGAACTGACTCGCGCACAGGCAGCATGGAATTGTTCGTTTTCAGCCGGTCTATTTCTTATTTATTCTCAAGAATTGTCAGCGTACTCGGTCAGCTCAACCTGAATGTTGCCGATGCTTTTATCATGCGCGGCATGAGCGGCTGCCTGCTGGAAACGTACAAAATTATTTTTTCAGACGAAATGATCGAGCATATTGAAGACTATGCAAGAGAGGTGGTTCCACAAATCCTGGACAAACTGTCGGATGCAGAGCTCAGCGACCTGACTACCATGACAGAGCCACGCACGCAAAAGCACTTCCAGGTAGAGACAAAGATCAGCTTTGAAAAGGTTGCTGAAAATGGAATCACCAGGATGCATATAGAAACTGCGGACAGGCCGGGCGTACTTTCAGTTATTGCGCGGGCATTTATTCAATGTAACATAAGCATACTCAGTGCCAAGATTTCGACTGCCGGCGAAACCGCAATCGACTATTTTGATATCGCTCAGACCAAAACCTACACCCCGTTGAGTGATGACATGCAGCAACAGCTCAAACAGGCGTTACTGGAACAGCTATAGATGACAACAACGCTTGAACTGACAAAACAGCTGATTACGAGACCTTCTGTCACCCCCGATGATCAGGAATGCCAGAAACTGATTGCCGAGCGTCTACAGGCGATCGGTTTTGAAATCGAGCATTACCGTTTCGGTGAAGTCGATAACCTGTGGGCGCGCCGCGGCAAGCAGCAGCCGTTATTCGTGTTTGCCGGTCATACCGATGTTGTTCCTCCCGGCCCGGTCGAACAGTGGCAGTATGATCCGTTCACACCGACGATATCCGGCAGCACGCTTTATGGCCGTGGCGCAGCAGACATGAAAAGCAGCATTGCAGCCATGATCTGCGCCTGCGAGAAATTTATTGCAGAAAACCCGGACCATAACGGCTCGATCGCGTTTCTCATTACCAGTGATGAAGAAGGTGACGCAATCGATGGCACCGTAAAAATTGTTGAATTACTGCAACAGCGCAATGAAAACATGGACTGGTGCCTTGTGGGTGAGCCAACCAGCACCGATACGGTTGGTGATGTGGTCAAAAACGGGCGTCGCGGATCGCTATCGGGAACACTGAAGATCATCGGAACACAGGGACATATTGCCTACCCTCAGCTTGCTGACAATCCGATACATCGTCTTGCGCCCGCATTGAGCGAGCTGGTGAATGAACAATGGGACAAGGGCAATGACTTTTTCCCACCGACAAGTTTCCAGATTTCAAATATCAATGCCGGCACAGGTGCGAATAATGTCATACCGGGATATGTCGACATATTGTTCAATATACGCTTCTCGACAGAAATCACTGAAGATCAGATTCGCAGCCGGATTGAAAAGATACTGGATGCACATGGGCTCAATTACGAACTGACCTGGGCACTTTCAGGTAATCCTTTCCTTACATCAGAAGGCAGGCTGATTGATGCAACCAGAGCCGCAATAAAGCATGTCCGCAAGTTCGACACCGAACTGTCTACCAGTGGCGGAACCTCCGACGGCCGTTTTATTGCGCCAACCGGTGCACAGGTCATCGAGCTGGGACCGGTTAACGCCAGCATTCACAAAGTCGATGAAAATATCGATATCGATGAGCTTGAAGAGTTAAGCAGGATTTACCATGAAATACTCGTGCAGTTGCTCACCACATAGGGCTTATGCCGAACGAATGAGCTACAATCCGGGTAAATAATAATTATAAAAGGTGCTTTATGAACCTGGAAAAAGTCGTTTTCAGTTTCTTCATGATCCTCGCTTTAACCCTGAATTTCGGGTTTTTTATCGGCGAAGTCGATAATCCGGCACATCATAATGTCTATGAGCTCTATGCAGTACTGGTAGTCAACCTCATCGCTACCGTTATGAAATTCGGTGACCGTTCACAGCTGGGTGCGATGTTGCTGGCAACCAGCCTGGTTGCGGTCGTTCAGTTAATATCCGCCACCATTGTCTGGACAGTTGCAGTACATGTGCATGAAACCGGACTGACGCCCGATGTCATGTCTATGATTGTTTCCCTGAGTGGTGGCGCCATGCTGGCAAACATTATCTCTGTCATTCTGCTGATGATCGAAGCTGCAATGCTTCGCCATTGAGCGAGGAATCCCTGATCATTTTTGATATGGGGTCTGACCAATGAACCTGGTAACCTCGATGATCCTGCGCCGTATGCGCAGGCCGTTTCTCCTGCTCATCATCGTATATAACGTCGCAATGTTAGGCATGATGCTGATCCCTGGTGTTGATGATCAGGGCAATGTCTGGCACATGAGCATCTTTCATGCGTTCTACTTCGTCAGCTTCACCGCCACTACTATCGGTTTCGGCGAAATCCCGTTTCCGTTATCGGAAGCACAGCGACTATGGGCCGTATTTTCGATTTATATACTGGTTATCGCCTGGCTGTTTGCCATAGGTAAAATTCTCACGCTGATCCAGGACCCGCACTTCAAGGCCGCTGTAACCATGTCCAGGTTCAGGAAAAACGTACGGTCTCTGCACGAACCGTTCTACCTGGTTTGCGGTCTTGGCGAGACCGGCTACGAAGTCGTTACAGCACTGACTGAAGAACACTACCGTGCCGTCGTTATTGAAAATGATTCCGACAACCTGAATGAAATCAGGTTGAATGATATGCGAGAGTACGTGCCCAGCATCATTGGAGATGCATCTGATGCAAGGCAGCTTGAGCATGCCGGCATCAAGCACCCCAAGTGTAAAGGCGTGATTGCAGTGACATCATCGGATGAAATCAACCTTAAAATCGCCCTTTCCAGCAAACTGCTTCACCCAAATGTGAAAGTTGTTTGCCGTTCCGAGTTGAAAGAATACGAAGAGAACATGCTTTCATTCGGAACTGACCATGTCGTCAATCCGTTCGAAACATTTGCAACCATATTTCAAATGGTCATGCATTCGCCCTCCCAGTATTTAATTTATGACTGGCTCACCGGGGCACCGCACACCAGACTGAGCGACCCGATCTATTTCAGATATGGCCACTGGATACTCTGCGGCTACGGACGTTTCGGCAAGCAACTCTACAAGCTGCTGATTCAAGAGGATATTGATGTTACTGTCATAGACCCGTCTTTTGATGTTCGCGATGAATTCGAACATCATCATGCCGATCACAAGAATAATTTTATCATCGGCACCGGTATCGATGAGAAAACACTGAAGCAGGCAGGCATCGAATCATCTGCAGGGATTATCGCCGGCTCCGATAACGACTCGAATAATCTATCAATCATAATGACAGCCCGCGCGATAAACCCGGATGTATTTGCTGTCGCGCGGCAGAATGTCTATAACAACTACGACCTGTACTCGGCAACAAAAGCCAACCTGATCATGCGCCCGAGAGAGATCACGGCACGAAAGATCCGGGCGGTCTTCCTCAATCCACTGCTGGTAGACTTTCTGGAAGCAGCAAAACATCATGATGAGGAATGGGCCAATATTTCTATCAGCAGAATGAGCGGTGTCATCGGCAATCACAATCCACACATCTGGACCGTAGACATAACAGATAGCATATCCCCTGCTGTCACCAAAGCGCTCATTCTTGGCAGGAAAGTATCCCTCGGGCATATCACCCAGGACCCCGCCTCGAGACACCTCAAACTCAGGTGCGTCCCCCTGCTGCATGTACGCGGTGAGAAAAAAACCATGATGCCGGAAGAAGACACCGATATCAGTATCGGCGACAGGATCTTGTTCTGCGGTACTCGTGAGGTCAAAAACAGTATGGACTGGACGCTCAAGGTCATGAGCAGCCTTAACTACGTGATGACTTTCAAAAACGAGCCGGAATCATACGTCTGGCGAATTTTGCACAGGTATTTGCACAAGACCGAGCGCCGGAAAACGCCGCGTCAATAGACAGAACACCGTTTGCTAGTTATTTACCGATGAATCTGACGTAATCGTCATTGGCTGATATAATGCAACCGCTCACATTCGATATACTGCCCCGGTAGCTCAGCAGGATAGAGCAGCCGCCTCCTAAGCGGCAGGTCGGACGTTCGAATCGTCTCCGGGGCGCCAGAAAAAGTTAGGCCGTACACGGTATGAATGGCGGCTTCCAGTTGAGTCCACAGCCAATTGCGGACATTCAGGCATTACGAAATACAGCGGTTGATAAACAGCATGCGCCGCGAAACTCCCACAACGCATGCTGTCCGATTATCAAGGCATCAAAGCCTGCACTTCTGCGATTGTATTCAGAATTAAT
>CALLCZ010000137.1 GCA_937998645.1 uncultured Gammaproteobacteria bacterium | reverse complement strand
GGGCAGGCCGATCAGGGCGTTGGGGTCTTCGCCCTCGAATTTCTCGAACAGGGCAATGCCAAGGCCTTCTGATTTGAAGCTGCCGGCGCAATTGTAGGGTTCTTCCTTTTTCAGATAGTGCTCGATCTTGTCCTGGGTCAGCGATTTGAACACCACGGTATAGGGCGCGCAGGCGGTCTGACTATGGCCGGTTCTCGTGTTGAGCAGGCATAGGCCGGTCTGAAAAACGATGCGTTTGCCCGAGGCTTTTTGCAGTTGTTTGACGGCATTTTCAAAATTACCTGATTTGGTCAGGATTTCGCCGTCGAGAACAGCGCTCTGATCCGAGCCGATAATCAGTGCATCGGGGTGTTTGCCGGCGACTGCTTCGGCCTTGAATTTCGCCAGCCTTACAACCATATCCTGCACAGACTCACCTGCCAGAGCGGTTTCATCGATATCAGCTGAGTCACACGCAAAGTCGACTTGCAGGCGTTCCAGCAGGGCTTTGCGATAGGGCGATGTTGAGGCAAGTATCAGTTTCATAAGGGATATTTTATACGATTCGGTCCCGGACTGAACCGCATCCCGGGGGTCTCACAGAACTTATTGATATATAAAGAATATTTACACAATCTCCAGTTTCATTTAAACTCCGCCGATTATGCAGAAGAAACTGCCTGATAGCGTCGATTTTCTCAAGCAGGTTGAGAGAAGCGCCTGTTTCGAGGGCGCCTGGCCGGTATCGGATTTTCCGCGACTGGCTGAGGTGGTTTGCAGCAACCAGGGAGAAGTCACGGCACGGCTGAAGTTTGGAACCCGTGCAGGAACAAACTGCCTGGATGGGCATGTGCAAGCCGAACTCGAGCTGCGTTGCGAACGTTGCCTTGAGCCTGTGAAGCAGCACATTGAAAGTGACTTCCGGTTTGGTCTGATTACCAGTGATGATGAGGCAGATTCACTGCCGAAAGAATTCGAGCCTTTACTGGCTCAGGATTACGAGCTGTCGCTGGTTGAACTGGTGGAAGATGAAATTCTGCTGTCACTGCCTATCGTTGCCAGGCATGATGAAGAATGTTCCGAGATTCTGAAAAAGCATAAAGATGATGACAGGGTGCAGCATGATACGTACAAGCCGTTTGCTGCACTGAAAGATTTAATGAGTTAGTTACAAGTACACAGGAGATTTCCGTGGCCGTTCAAAAGAACAGAAAATCACGTTCGAAACGTGGTATGCGTCGTTCACACGATGCAGTCAATAACAAGACATTGTCTGTAGAGTCGACTTCAGGCGAAACGCATTTGCGTCACCATGTTTCACCCGATGGCTATTACCGTGGCCGTAAAGTGGTAGAAACCGGCGACGCATTCGAAGATTAATCTTTCGCAATGTCTGTAGCGCAGGCGCACGATGCCTGATTCTGCAGTTATCGCGCTTGATGCAATGGGTGGCGATTTCGGTCCCGAAGTTGTCATTCCTGCAGCAGCAAAGATACTTTCCAGGAGAAAACTGCTTAGCATCATTCTGGTCGGTGATGAGGAGCGTCTTCGTTCGTGTGCGCAAAAGCACGGAATCAAGCTTGATGACAGGCTGACCATTCAGCATGCATCCGAAGTTGTGGAAATGCATGATGAACCAGCCATGGCAATGCGCAAGAAAAAAGATTCTTCCATGCGGGTTGCAATCAACCTGGTGCACGATGGCAGGGCTGATGCGGTTGTCAGTGCAGGCAATACCGGTGCATTAATGGCAACTGCCAGGTTTGTGCTCAAAACATTGCCAGGTATCGATCGCCCTGCGATTTGCACAACCATTCCTTCCAAAAATGGCCACACTCATATGCTTGATCTTGGGGCGAACGTGGATTGCTCCGCAGAACATCTGTTCCAGTTCGCGGTTATGGGGTCAGTGTTGACCGAAGCTATAGACAATGTAG
This sequence comes from uncultured Gammaproteobacteria bacterium, assembly GCA_937998645.1. Taxonomy (GTDB): domain Bacteria; phylum Pseudomonadota; class Gammaproteobacteria; order SZUA-229; family SZUA-229; genus JABDQW01. The sequence continues at coordinate 2,281 of CALLCZ010000137.1, read as the reverse complement.
AGAGGCCACGTGTTGGTTTGCTGAATATTGGCTCTGAAGCCATGAAAGGAAATGCACAGGTCAAGGCTGCCGATGAGTATCTTGCTGATGCACCACTGAACTATATAGGTTTCGTAGAAGGCGATGATATCTACAGCGAAAAAGTTGATGTTGTTGTATGCGATGGCTTCGTTGGCAATATTTCACTGAAGACGGCTGAAGGCGTTGCCAAGTTGATCAGCTATTACATGAAAGAAGAGTTCAAGCGCGGTCTGTACAATAAACTGGCAGGTCTTGTGGCCTTGCCGGTACTCAAGGCATTTAAAAAGCGGATAGATCCCGGCGCCTATAATGGGGCAAGTTTACTGGGTCTGAAGGGTATTGTTATTAAAAGCCATGGCGGTGCGGATGTTAATGCCTACGCCAACGCGATAGATATAGCCGCTCTCGAGGTCCAGAAATCCGTTCCTCAACAGATTCAGCAGCACATACAACCATTGCTTGAGAGGCAAACGGCTTGAGTTACGCACGTATAACCGGTACCGGAAGTTATCTACCTGAAAAGATACTGACAAACAAGGATCTTGAGAATATTGTTGATACCAATGACGAATGGATACGTGATCGTACTGGTATACGGCAACGCCATATCGCCGGTGAAAAAGAGTACACGGTGGACCTGGCGGAGAAGGCGGCAAGAAATGCCATCGAAGCAGCCGGAGTCTCTGTAGAAGATATTGATCTTGTCATTGTTGCAACTACCACGCCTGACCGCGTGTTTCCAAGTACGGCCTGCCTGTTGCAGCAACGTCTAGATATTCATGGCTGTGCTGCTTTTGATGTGCAGGCTGTTTGTACCGGCTTCGTATACGCTCTTGGTATAGCCGATCAGTTTTTCAAAGCGGGCACGTCGAAGTGCGCGCTTGTTGTTGGTGCGGAAACGCTGTCACGCATTCTCGACTGGTCTGACCGCAATACCTGCGTCCTGTTCGGTGATGGTGCCGGTGCTGTGGTGCTGCAGGCTGACGAGGAAACCGGCATTCTTTCATCTCATCTGCACGCTGACGGCAGCTATGAACACTTGCTGACAGTTACCTATGGTGTTTCGACCGGTAAACGCGAGATTCTCGAAGGCTCCGGCGGTATTACCATGAAGGGCAACGAAGTGTTCAAAATGGCTGTCAACACGCTGGGGCGCATCGTTGATGAAACCCTGCAATACAATAATATGCAGAAAAGCGATATTGACTGGCTGGTGCCGCACCAGGCAAATATTCGCATCATCAATGCGACGGCCAGAAAACTGAGTATGTCGCTGGACCACGTCGTGGTAACTGTCGACAAGCACGGCAATACATCAGCTGCGTCTGTACCCCTGGCGCTTGATGTCGCAGTCCGCGATGGCCGTATCAAGAAAGGCGAAACACTGATGCTTGAGGCCTTTGGTGGTGGATTCACCTGGGGCTCAGTGCTACTCAAATTTTAGCTCATGCGATTGCTGGGAAGTGTCCCCGTCCTCGGCTGCACTGATGTTGAGCAGTCTCTCGGTTTTTATCAACAGGCATTGCAGTTCATAGTGCTTAACAAGCATGTCGGTGATGAAGGTCTCGAGTGGGTCCACCTTCAGTCCGGTGATACCGTGCTTATGCTGGAAAAGAATTCTGAAGCTAATACACAAAAAACGTCAACCCGTAACAGGTTATATCTGTATACCGACGATGTTTCCTCAATGCGGCATTTTCTCAAGGCAAAAGGCTATGATGTAAGCCCGATGCTAAAGACGGATTATATGGAAGAGTTTGACCTGGTCGATCCCGATGGGCAAAGGCTCACGATAGGACAGCAAAATAAATAAGTATCTTCCTCGGGTACCAGTGGGGAGGGCCATGATCACGCCCTGACCACACAGGGAATATTAGTTCGCCTTCCGCTACACGGCCTAAACAAATTATCCACAGATGAATGCAGATAAACGCGGATATGAAACATGTTATTTGTCCGCGAAAAACGCAAAGAACGCAAGAATGTTAAGTCCTTTAGTTGTATTTTTGTTCGCGGTTTTCGCGGACCATAAATACATCTGTGTTTATCTGCGTTCATCTGTGGACTAAAGTTTTTATTTGCATGGGGCGCCATGTAGCGGCAGGCGGAAAAAACTTCCGTGTTCTCTGTGGCCATGTAGTGATCATTTGGATTTTTACCCACTTGATTTGGTAAAGTCCGAAATTAAAGAGATGTGATGATATATCGCATCTATTCGAGCCAGTAATTAAGTTAATCTTAATATTCAGATTTAATGTTG
>CALLCZ010000136.1 GCA_937998645.1 uncultured Gammaproteobacteria bacterium | reverse complement strand
CGTTGCTGCGCCCACCATAGGCATAGCTCACACATTGCTGATAAATGCTTTCAAGGCAGCGTTTTACATGCTGCGGGCGATCGGCTACGGGGATGCTCAATATGAACTGATAGCGCTGGTCATTTCCTGCGTGCTGTATCAAGGCCTCCTGCTCGCGGAACAGCGATTGATATAAATCCAGTGTGCTGTGAAACGCCTGTCCGCTCCAGATTTCCTGTTCGAGCAAGGGATATACGGCGTGATAAATAGCGGTCAGCGCCGGCAGGTCATCGTGCTCAAGCGCGTACAGAACAGCATCGGCATAAGGGGCAAGTGCCGGAAGCGTATCCTGGTGCTGGCGGATGCACTGACGCAAGGCCGCGGTCTGATCGAGCAGCATGGGTGATTAACGTTGCGACGAGTAGTTGGGATAGGCATCCTGATCGAGCATCACCTCGACCAGATTAATATCATGATGTACGTCCAGTTGATCAAACAGCGATTCGCAATGTTGAATGCTGTCTACCTTTCTATGGGTAATACCAAAGGACTTTGCCAGCAGCGCGAAATCCGGGTTGACGAAGTCACAATCAATGAATCGTTGCTCATACTGCTGGTGCTGGTTCTTGCGTATCAGTCCCATGGTCTGATTATTGAAGACGACGACAGTGAGCGGTATTTTATAGTTAACGGCCGTCATGATTTCCATCGCGCACATCTGGAAGCCGCCATCACCAATCAATGCAAAAACAGGCCTTTCAACTTTGAACCCGGCGCCGATTGCAGCGGGAATGGCATGCCCCAGCGATGACACGCCGGTGTTGGGGTAAAAGCGGTCACACTGCCTGACGCGATAAAAGCTCTGCGCGAATACGATGTTGTCATCAAACAGATCGATGCCTTCAGTAAAGTGCTGTTCTAACTGCCTGTAAAAACACTTCACCAGGTCGAACTTCGAGTCAAAAATCCGGCTACCTTCGGCTTCCGCCCTGCTTTCAATGTCCGTTTTATACCTGAGTATATCGATACATGTTTTCGCTGCCAGGCCTTCATCTCTAGCGGCCTGATCCAGTGCTGTCAGGTAATCACCCAGATCCGCCTGTATGGACACATTCGCTGTAAATACTTTATCAAGCTGATGTGGATTGTTATCGACCTGAATGATCGCCTTGTCTCTTAACAGGTTCTGGTTCCAGACATAACTGGTACGCTCATTGAAACCGGCGCCCAGCAGTATCAGTAAATCGGTTTTCTGCTGCAGGTACTGCAGCGCATAACCCGCACTGGTCACCCCCAGGCTACCCAGCGATAACGGCGAGTGCTCATCCACTGCACCCTTAGCTTTCAGGCTGGTAGTCACGGGAATATTCATGCGTTCGCAGAATTGCTGCAGCACCGATTGTGCACCGGAGCGAATACATCCATAGCCCGCGACAATCAGTGGAGATTCGGCCTGCTTCAGTAATTCGATACTGTCGTCGATCAAGGGCCGGGGAATTGTCGGTAGTGGAGCAGGTGCCGGAGCACGGGATAGCAGTTGATCAAGAATCGCCTCGTCAACGAGTTCCTTCTGTACATTATAGGGAATACTCAATACCACAGGACCGGGGATTTCCGCTCTCAGATATTTGGCCGCCTCATTGAGTACACTCGCCAGGTAATCGGTGCGCTCTATCAATTTATGATAGCTTGTGACCCCGGCAAATAGCGTGACCTGATCGACGGTTCCGCCTTCACCGGAGCTTTCCTGCAAACCGCCTTTGCCGAAAGCGTAGGTCGGTACTTCACCGGTAATGGCAATGACGGGCAGCTTATCCACGTAGGCATTGGCAATACCTGTGACCAGGTTGGTGGCCCCTGGCCCGGTTGTGGTAATGCAGGCACCGATACGGCCTGTGGCGCGTGCCAGGCCGCCAGCCATGAAAGCAGCGCCCTGCTCATGCTTGACCAGCACACTCTGTATATCGGAATCGTATAACGCGTCATAGACGGGCAGAATATGCGCTCCGGGCATACCAAAAATTGTATCTACGCCCAGCTGCTGCAAAAAACGCACGATGAGCTGACTAACCTGTATTTCCATTGTAATTATTAAAGGGAAAGGAAGGATTATTTAACCACATAGATGCATTGATTAAAATTTTATCCTGCAGCCCATTTTACTGCTTGCCTTTGTATGGGTTAAAGATGACTCGAGTCAGGGAGCAATGAACCCTAAGATTAGAAACAATTGTTCTCAGACCCCATATATTCTCACTTTTTTAGCCCCGGCATTTTCATCCTGCATCTCAGGCAAGTATGTCTATACTAGGTTTACGCATAGTTAAAAGCAAAAGGACAAAAATGAAAGTTGCCCCCTACCTTAAGCTCCTCGCTGAAAAAGACGGTTCAGACGTCTATCTTTCAACCGGCGCCATACCCAGCGCCAAGTTCAATGGCGTGCTCAAACCACTGGGTAAGGAAAGTTGCCCGGCGGGATATGTAGAGAATCTCGCTAATGAAATTATGAACGAAAAACAACGCGAAGAATTCAGCAATAAACCTGAAATGAATCTGGCAATGTCATTGCCAGGAATCGGTCGTTTTCGTGTCAATATTTTCAAACAGCGCGGCGAAGTCGCGATGGTGATTAGAAACATCCAGACTGAAATCCCGAACATGGAAACGCTGGGCCTGCCAGAAGTACTGAAGAAAATCATCATGGTAAAACACGGGCTGATACTGATAGTGGGTGGCACCGGGACCGGCAAGTCAACTTCGCTTGCGTCATTGATCGGATATCGTAATGCCAACACCAGAGGCCATATCATTACCATCGAAGATCCAATCGAATTTATTCATAAGCACCAGGGCTGTATTGTGAACCAGCGTGAAGTAGGCATGGATACCGACAGTTTCGAAGATGCTCTCACGAACACATTGAGGCAGGCGCCTGATGTTATCCTCATCGGTGAGATTCGCAATCGAGAGACCATGGAACATGCGCTCGCTTTCGCAGAAACCGGACACCTTACGATTTCATCACTTCACGCGAACAATGCTAACCAGGCGCTGGATCGCATCATTAACTTCTTCCCGGAAGAGAAACGCTCATCCCTGCTCACTGACCTGTCGCTGAACCTGAGAGCATTTGTATCGCAGCGCCTGATAAATACCCTGGAAGGCCAACGTTGTGCCGCCTTCGAAGTCCTGCTGAACTCTCCCCGCATTGCCGAACTGATCAAAGAGGGCAATATCAGTGAGATGAAGGAAATCATGGAAAAATCGGAAACCCTGGGTATGCAAACATTTGATACCTCTGTTTACAACCTGTACAAGTCCGGAAAGATATCACGTGAGGATGCTCTCAAAAACGCAGATAGCGAAAATAACCTGCGCCTGAAAATTGGACTTGGTGAAGGCGGCGGCTCCCAGGCAGGTAACAGCATAGGCGGGGTCAGCTAGTAAGCTGATATTTCAATCGACTCCTGCCCTTAATGTAGAGTTGCAGCTTCCTCTGATAATTCTGATTCAGCGCTGCATTTTGCTAATACCAGAGTGCGATTAACTCTAGTTATAGTGTATATTCTCAATGATCCGTCTCTCGTCGAAATAAGCGCTTGACTGGCCTGTAAACAATCTGTTTGAATCCGGGCATAACAATTATTATCCACAGTCCGGGCAATCAATCAGGGAGCAGAGTATGAATTTCCCCGCGTCAGTCAGACATCACATATTTACCATGTTGGTCTTTCCGAATAATCTCAAGCGGCAATTTCGCTTCATTGCTTTTCTGCTACTGATGACAGCTTGCGTACCGTCCCAGGCTGCGAACTGGATACAATCTACAGAGCATGCCGGAATTGCATACTTTCTTTATGACTCACCGACAGTAATAGAACGCTATGATCTGGCTAGCCAGTCTATTCTGCCGAACATAACACTAAGTGACATACCGACGGCTTTTACAGTTGACCAGGATGGGCTCTATATAAGTTTCGGCCGCAGAACTTCGCGCTTCGCACTGGATGGCACGGGTGAAATGCACCTGCAAAATACTAACGCTGATGTGACCGACCTGCTGGTAAACGGCGGCTATCTCTATCTGTTTCACAGTTATGGCAACCTGCTGAGCGTTGACAAGTTCAGCGGTGTACAGATCGACTGGAAAACATATTCTTACAATATGACGGGGCCGTCGATTGCTCCGACACCGGGTAAGATTTTTGCGCGCACTTCCGGTGTAAGTCCTTCAGATATCGTGGAAATCGTTACCAATCCGGATGGAACACTGGGGCTTCAGAAGGACAGTCCGTACCATGGTGATTACCCTTCGGCCAGCAAAACCTACGTGTTCCCGGGTGATGCCAGGGTTGTCGATAACTCCGGAGTCATTTATAGCACCTCTGATCTCACCTATAACAACAGCCTTGCCGGTAGTTTCGATGATATCGATTTCTATGGCGACTTGCCTGTCGTTCTAAGAGGTGACACTTTGTATTCCTACTCGAATACATTTCTCGAGACAGGGAACCACACTGCATCCATGATGCTGGATAATATTTATGTACATGGGGACACTATCTTTGCGTTTTTTACCAATGATTTACAGGCACTCGACGTAGAGCTGATTCCAGTCAGCCTGTTAACGCCTGATGTCCCCGGCACCCCGGTTAATCCAAACGGCCTCGTCTATACCCCGGATGCGATTGTTCAGGGTAAAGGTCGTTCTGTCTTTCTGTTGAGTAACGCAAACCTGAGTATATTCCAATGGTCAGCGGCTCAGCGCCGGTACGTAAACAGTATTCCACTGGTGGAAACAGTGAAGTATATGGCTTTCTCAGCCGAGACCAATACCCTGTATCTTGCTTATGAATCCGGCAAGATTACACAGATTGATGTTGCGGCCTCAGCTGCAGAAGTTCCTTTTGTGAATTCGCCGCAATCACCGAATGGCCTGGCAACGGCTGGCGAATTCGTTTTTGTGGTCGATCCTTCCGGCGCCTGGGTGTCCCACTTTACCTATGATCCGTCCGGCGTGCTGCTTTCCCAGGAGGAGTGGAACTACTTCTCAACTGAATACATCTGGAATGCAGCCAATCGCAAGATGTATTTCTTCCGTGATGACACCTCCCCGAATGACGTACTGTGGGAGGACATCGATATCAATGGCTTCATTGGCGCCAAAATGGATTCGCCCTATCACAGCAGTGAAGGAATATTGCATCCTATCCGGGTAGCGCCTGATGGCTCCGTGGTGTTACTGGGCTCTGGCAGAATTTACGATGCTATCAGCCTGCAACAGGTCGATACCCTGTCCAACAATATTCATGATGCCACCTGGGTAGACGGTACATTATTCACGCTGATTCCCGGGGTTAACGGCAGTGAAATCCAGGAATGGAGTGCAAACTACGCTATTGTTGACAGCTTCCCGGTTGTCGGTGATCCACTACGGATTTTCAATGCGGGGGCATATTTGATAATTATTACCAGCGTGGATGGCATTCCCCGGTTCTCCGTTATGCGGGCTGCTGCACCGAGAGTGGATACAGACTCTGACACGATCCTTGACCCACTGGATAACTGCATACTGGTACCGAATAGCGATCAACGTGACAGCAACGCCGATGGCTTTGGCAGTCTTTGCGATCCCGATCTTGACCAGTCGAAGCTGGTTGATGCGGCTGATATGGCGATATTCGGCAGTGTTTTTGGAACAGCTGATGCAGATGCCGATCTCAATGGAAACGGTATCGTGGATGTACCGGATATTCTGCGGGCGCGGCGCTACCTCGGTAAACCACCTGGACCATCGGGCCTGGTACGCTAACCGTGATGAATCGAGATCGGCGCAGTTAACAACTTAAATTGAAAAACAACTAACGGGGTCAGGCATTACATTTGCATAAATGTGGTGTGAATTGTAAAGCCTGATCCCATACATTCTGCCACCTTCCCTGTTATTTCGGTTTCTGTATGAATTTAACCGCGTGAGTATCGCTGCACTGCACACTTCATTTATTCAACAACCTGTAGCCATACAGCAATACCAGTGCACCACCGATAGCAAGCGCCATACTGACCAGATCAAAACCGGTAACCGAACCCAGACCGACCTGCGTACCGATAAAACCTCCAACAAACGCACCCGCAATTCCGATCAGTATGGTGACTATGAGGCCTCCGGGGTCATTGCCCGGCATGATCCATTTTGCTAGCGCACCTGCGACCAGTCCCATAACAATCCACGAAATTATACCCATAAAGTACTTCCTCTCAACAAGGTGCCCGCAACATATCATAGAAGGAATAACCGGAGACAGGCCACGGTTGGTATATTTCTGCCACCTGTTATACCCTTTTATTTGGCTATAAAAAGACTGGCAACACTGTATGTATTTTCCCTGTAGTCGCCAGTCCATTCTAATTTAACTTATAAAGAACACTTCCTTATTTTTTTACAATTTCCGTTGTCACGTTTTATGTCACCGTTACTTTATGCCTCCTTGCTTTTTCCAGCTTTGGAACGATAACTTCAAGCATACCATCCTTGTATGTTGACTCTGCCTTGCCGCCGTCCACTTTAGCAGGCAGGGCCAGGGTGCGTGAAAATTCTCCTTTCATTGTTTCGCTTCTGAAGTAATCGCCTTTTTCCTCTTTTATTTCTTCACTGGTGCTGCCCTTGATCGTAATTGCAGTTTCCGTTAACGAAACGTCAAGGTCTTCCTTCTTCACACCGGCTATTTCAGCCCGCACCAGAATGTCATTATCACGTTCGATAATATCAACCTTTGGAGTTTTCAATTCCAACATTCCACGCCGCGTCCATTCGGGAAATTCCAGGTGCATGGGTTTAAACCAGTCTTGCTGAAACAGCGATCCAAAATGCCGTTCAAGCTCCTGCATACGTTCTTCCATTTCCTGAAAGAAACCATGAGGTTCAGCTTTTACCGGGACCTCCTTTTTAATGTTTGTGATATTGTTACTCATGACACACCTCCTGATTATGCGCATTAAACTATCTTTACATCCCTGTAATAATTAGACTGCTAGCTACATAATCATCCACATCCCTATTACAATAATACATCTGCAATCGATACGAATGTTGACCCAGATCAAGTAATTCGGACTGAATTGTTTTTTTAATAATCAATATCTTAAGATGATGTTTTAAACCTCGTTATCACCAGTCTGTTATCAATCCAGAGACGTGAGAAGGTACCGGCGATTAATAGCCATAAATGGGATCTTCCCCCTTTACTATCCCCAGTTTTGAAATCATCCTGTTCTCCCTCAACACCCTGCTACTCGATCCGGCTGATCGGCTCGGAAAACCAACTTACGGGGTCAGACCGCTTTTGTCTCGCCTGTTTTCTCTGGTGGCATACAAATCAGTAAAGTATTACTCTTGTATTTCGCTGGTTGCAGAAAATGCCGAATAAACATATTAATTTTTTACAGGAGTAATATAAATGAGACAGAATTCTTTTACTGGTGCTGTAGCCATGCTCTTGCTGCTGCTCTGCTCTATTTCATTTGCGGCTGATGGAACAGATCAATATCGTGGCAAAGTTATGTTTAAAGGACCAAACGGTAAAATGATGAGTGGGGTCCGTTGTGGTGTTGTCGACGTTTCGCCCACACTTGAGGTATTGAAAGGGATGAGAGAGTCGGCCAGAAGCAAGACGCTGGCAATTGCTGCAAATATATCGATACCGGTCGCATTCCATGTCATCACAAACAGCCAGGGTGGTGGTGAAGTACCGCTAAACCAGATCAATGCTTCGATCGACGTTCTCAATCAATCATACAACGAGCATGGATTCTTTTTTAATCTGGCAAGTGTAGATATCACAGCGAATAACAGCTGGTATACAGCTGGCCCGGATTCAATTGCCGAACAAAATATGAAAGCATCACTGGCCATAGACCCTGCAAATACCCTTAATGTGTACACATCAAATCCTGGCGGTGGGCTACTGGGCTGGGCTACCTTTCCATGGTATTACCCGGAATCTGATACGCAACATGGTGTAGTTATTCTTTACTCAAGTGTGCCGGGGGGCAGCGCTTTTCCCTTTAACGAAGGCGATACGCTAACCCATGAAGTCGGACATTATCTTGGCCTGTTCCATACTTTTCAGGGCGGGTGCCGTAGACCAGGTGACTACCTGCCAGATACACCAGCAGAGCGAACATCTACTTCAGGCTGCCCTGTCAATAAGGACACTTGCCCATGGGGCGACGTGGACCCCATCCACAACTTCATGGACTACTCGGATGATGCATGTATGTATGAGTTTACGCTCAACCAGCGCTCATTCATGAACTGGGCGGTAAATCGCTTTAAACCCAGCCTGCTTACACCATAGGAAACCTGACATCCCGGGGTCAGACTCCTCGATTCGTTTTACTGGAAATCATCGAGTCTGACCCTGCTTCCTGACCCTGCTTCCTGTAATCATTATCTCTTCGCTTTTTGTTACAGGTAACAGCAAGACAGGCCAGTTATGGCAGGATGACCAGCAAATGGCCCGTTAAAAACAGGCCATGGCTTAAATTGTGATAGTCAGGATTCAATCTGACAGTCAGCGTCATATCAGCTCAAACTCAGATAAGGTTTTTTTGTCAGTACGATCGGGACTGGCCATATAAAAAAAGCTATAGAAGTTCACTCTCGCAGAGGCGCAGGGCACGCAGAGAAAATATAGACTGGTTTTTCACAAAAAATACAGATCCATCCTTTGCGTACCTGGCGCCTTGGCGAGAGATGAAAGCCTTTACTCTCGCCAAGGCGTAAAACTCGCAAAGTGTTTACTCAAATAGTTGCAGCAACCAACCTCTGCGTTCTCTGCGCCTCTGCGAGAGCATAAGTCGCCAAACCTCCAGCACCGGCTTGATAAAAACCAGCAGCAACTGTCTGATCAAGTCTGAACTACTACACTTAAATCAATCCTGATGCATCAACTTGATGTGAAACACTTCCCCAATCGCATCTATGATTTCCGGACTATCCCACTCGCGCGATCCTCGCACTTTTTCCAGTACACGGCCATCTGCGTCTACCAGAACAGTCAGTGGAATCGTATTCGCGCCCAGCATGTTTTCCAGTAACAGCCTGTTGTCTAGAAAATTCTCAAAGGTGATTTCTGTATTCTTGATGAAGGCAGTCGCCTTATTTCGGTAGTCGTCTGTCGAAATCCCGATGACGTTGAACTCTTTTCCGTTATACCGGCGCGCAAGTCGCTCCAGCGAACCCATCTCGGCCCTGCAAGGGCCGCACCAGCTGGCCCAGACATTAATAATCAGCGGCTTCCCTTTGAAATCAGAAAACTTTTTCGTTTTCCCGTTAAGCCCGTCCAGCGTCGCCTCGCGTAAATAACTACCGATCGCGACCTCGCCGTGTGTGCCTGCAGCTGTATTCATGCTGGGTTTGATTACCGGTTGCTGTTGAACCAGACCACGTGGTGCAGCAATAGGTAATGTTTCTTTATCAGTGATATAACGCTTTATAAAATAGATGACCGAGAAATCACGTCCCAGGGATTTGCTGTGAAAGTTTTGCATAGGCATTTCTGTTGAGAAAGCGACGATATCACCTTTTTTCAGTGGCGTGACGTCAGGCCCTGCCGCCCAGACTTTTTCTTTACCGGTGTCAACCTCTGCATAAGTGAAACCGGCAGCAGTTATAACATCCGTTACCTTTCCGGAGATTATTCCCGGGTCATTTTGTTGTACTTCGTCGGTATTTTCCTGCGCCGCATAGACAGCACTTGATATGCCTGCGTTAAGCAGACATATAGAAAAACTGGCCAGCAGTATTATTGAAAAACTGGTGCATCGCATAACTGAATACATGAATAAAAGGGTCGGATCCCATTATTGATATTTACGTAACTCTAGCAGAATCTATGACCTGTCCCCCCCATTTAATAGAGAGAAACAGGTTTGTTTCAGCATTAGATTAACTCTGTTATTTGACTGAATTTTGAAGGTCAGGCCGGTCCGTCCCCCTTTATGCCTGTAAACAGTAAAAAAGGGTCAGGAGCGTATCAAGAGATCCCAGGGGATTCCATCCAGAATGGCCCGACGCACCCACTCCTTCATATGCAGATCAAAAAATTCCGACGGATTGTAATTATCGGTGAGTATAAGGGCGTCTGGATGTGTCGGTGCAGCAATGGGGCCCTTCAATGCCTTAATCACCCGCTGTTGAGTCATTGCGTAAATCTGTTGATCTGGTACTCGAGAGTAATCGGCCCGCCGTGACTCTCCCTGATAGGCAATCACGACCAGGTTGCCCACACCCTCTTCCCCGTTTACGTCAAATACCGGATAGAACTCCACCTGATCAAACAGGGTGCTCAGGGTCTTATGAACCGATGCAGTGATCATGGAATCGTGCTGGAGACTGGCAACCATGTTGATACCCAGTACCCCTCCCGGGCGCAGTCGCTGTTTTAGCAGGGCCATGGCCTCTACACTCAGCAAATGGGTGGGTGTAGTATCACCGTTAAATACATCCAGCACAGCAAAATCGTACTGCTCCTGAGTATTACTGAGAAAATAGCGCGCATCCTGAATGTGCACATTACCCCGGGGCTTATAGCCAAAATAGCCTCGTGCCAGTTTCACCACCTCGGGATCGATATCCACCACATCGGTGACCACACCCTGACGCTCATACCAGCTCGGCACTACACCGGCGCCCAGCCCCACAACCAGGGCCTTTTTACCCTGGGGATTAAGACCGTACGGGATGAACTGCAACAGATAACAATACTCGTAAACCGAAAGCCCGCTGACCATATCCACCCCCCCCTGGATCAGGCCGTCAATCATCAATTCACGATGGTGTTTGGTGCCATAACGATAATCGACTACTTTAAGGCCGCCATAGAAGCTCTCCTGACTCTGTACCTCAATTACTCGCGTACCATCCGGCATACTCAATTCGAAACCCTTCGGATCCTCAGGCATTGTGATGAGAAGTGGCAAACACAGCAATACGGCCGCATACCAGGCACGTCGAAACAGCAGGAAATAGCCCATACCCAATACCACTAGAAGCCAGCCTACCAGGTAGAAGATATGATCAACCCCCAGATAGGCGATGAGTACAAACCCGGTTAACACGGTACCCATCACACTGCCCAGTGTCGAGAGGGCATAGAATCCGCCCACTGTGCGCCCGATGTTGCGCATCTCCCTTCCGGCGATCTTCACCAGATAAGGGGAAACACAACCCAGTAAAAACAGAGAAGGCCCAAACAGCAGGGTCGTACTGGTGAAAGCACCCAGCCGCAATCCAAGCGGTATGCTCAGTTTGAGTACCGGCGCCTTAAGCACAGGGATAAGCAGGACCAAGAGACCTGCTACCAGAATGATTGCGTAGAGATATTCGGGCGTACCGCGTCGATCCGCCAGCAGCCCGCCCAGACCGTACCCGGCTGCAAGCGCAATCAGGGTGACAGCAATCAGCGATGTCCACACAAAAAGACTAACGCCAAAAAAAGGTCCAACCACCCGGGATCCCAACACCTCAACAACCATAATCAAGGCGCCACACACTACCGCTGTTAACAGCAAATAGACCAATAAGCCTCGGTTATTCACTTGAGCCACTTCAGTTTCATTCAAGGGAACAGACCCCATTATTTATATTTCCGCAACTCTAGCAGAATCTGTGACCTGTCCCCCCCTTTAATAGAGAGAAACAGGGTTGTTTCAGCATTAGATTGACTCTGTTATTTGACTGAATTCTGAAGGTCAGGCTGGTCCGCCCCCTTTATCACGCCCATTTAGATAATTCTAATGATTCTCATTTTATTTCAGGCGCAATTAATTCTCTGCCTTTAGCCGATGTTCATATGTAATATTTATTTCTTATTTATTCAGAGAGTTAGAATGCATTTGCTTCTATGCTTCCATATCTCGTTTGTCACCGATTCGTAATCTACCTGTCATAATTTTGTAATAAACCTGTTGACATGCGTTAAATTTGGGAATATATTCCCACTTAACAACAAGCAAAAGCCATTATTCATTAACAGCATAACCGGGCAGCAAACAGAGAACAGGGGTGAAAATTATGAACAAGCCAGCAAGCATTACACTTCCAACTTCCCACGGCCGAGATCGTCAGTCGGTGACAACCGCCTTGTTCCCAAAGGACCAGGCGAAAAACCTGCAGCCTGCTTTGGACCCGGTTGTTTCGAAACAAGCGAAGCCAGCAGATGTCGCTCGGGGGGGAAAAGTGAAGAAAGTTAAAAAGAAGAAAAAAGAGCTGGGGAGCTCCAGGGGCATTGAAACGATGTTTCGCAGCGCTTATCGCGCCCAGCTGGATCTAACGGCGCTGGCGGCCACCAAGGCCAACATCATGATTTCTTTGAACGGGCTCATCCTTTCCGTATTGACCCTGTCCGGTCCTTTCGTACTGGTCGCCGAGCCCATGTTTACCGCGCCCATCGCGGTGTTCCTGGCCACCTGCCTGGCCTCAATCATATTTGCCGTGCTGGCGGCGCAACCCCACTTCACCAAGAGCAAGAGCACTATCGATGAATTCAAGAAGGACAAGGCGAATATCCTGGTGTTCGATCAGTTTTCCTCGCTGGACATCGATGAACACTCGAATGTAATGACCGGCCTGTTGCGCAACAACAAACGTGTCTACAAGAATATGTCGCGCCAGCTCTACCTGCTGGGCATTGACGCACACCGCAAGTACGGCCTGCTAAAATGTTCTTACATGGCATTCCTGATCGGTTTAACCGTGAGTACTCTGATGCTGCTGGCGGTAGGCCTGCTGTACCAGACCCACGACATGAACGAAATTATGTCCGCTCTGCAATCCAGAGCCTTTGGATTTCAACAGTCTCAGTAGGCGTATAAGCCAGCAGTAGTTATGAGATTAATGGGAGATTTAGCGCCCAGGCAAGCTCAGGTAACATTTCTGAGCTTGCTTCTGTTTGGACTGTCGGCTAACTGCCACGGTACCGAGGGCATTGCATCGTTCGAAAAATTCCGCAAGTTCGAACAGATCTACGAACCATCCGGCGTGCAACAACTACCGGACGGCCGTTTCATCGTTGTCGAAGACGAGGCCGTGCACCCGCTGGATGTCTTTTCACTCCAGTCCGACGGGCAGGTTATCGAACACCCCCTGTATCGGAGCTCTCTGTTCAGCTGGAGCTCGCCAAACAGAGTCCTGAACACACTGGATGATCTGGAGGCAGTGGCTGTAGACGATCTGGGCCTTGTTTACGCCATCACCTCTCACTCACGCAAGGAAAACGGCAAACGTGACGACAAGCGAGAACAGCTGGTGCGCTTTGGCCTGGAAGGTGAACAGATCGTCGACTTCAAGGTCATGCGCGGCCTGCGCAAGAAGATCGCCGCAAAGCATGACTCACTGAAGGACGCCACCAAGATACGCGACGTCAAGGACGGGGGCGGCTTCAATATCGAAGGGCTCAGCTTCGATGCTGACAAGCAGAATTTACTGATCGGGCTGCGCAGTCCACTGGCCGGGAAAAATGCGATCGTCATAGTAATGGAGAATCCCCAGGCGGTATTCGACCACGAAGAGAAACCGCGTATCTCGGACCGGTTGATTGAGCTTGACCTGGCCGGGGGCGGAATCCGCGCCATGAGCTACGATCCGCACCTCGGCGGTTTCCTGATCATCAGCAGGAAGCCCGAGAAGTCGTTCAAACTCTGGCTGTGGAGCGGTGATGCCGATGAATCACCAAAGCGACTCCGCATCCCCGGCATAAAGAACCTGCGCCAGTCTGAGGGCGTTACGCCGGTCGTCCTGGATGGACGCCCTGCCGGAATTCTGATTGTCAGTGATGATGGTATGGGTTTGAAACGCAAACCCGGGCACTATCTTTTCCTGCGTTACGAACAGCTGGTAAACAAATGATGGCCGACATGTGGTCGTGCCTTTCGAAAATCAACTAACAGAGAGAACAACGATGAACAATTTAAACTACAGGCGACTGGCCGGACTCACACTTGGCAGCATCATGGGTGTAACGACGATGGGGGCACAGGCCGACTCGGAGCTTGTGGACCTGCTCAGGATTCTGAGAACAAACGGCAGCATCACCCAGGCCCAGTACGAACGTCTGCTCAGCGATGCAAACAGCACTGATGCAAAGAAAACTCAACAGGCTGCCTCAAAGACGAAATCGGGCAAGAAAGACAAGAAAAAGGACAAACAGGCTGAGGTCGAAACCAAAGGCGGCTTCAAGGTTAAAAGCGCCGACGGAGACTTCGAGTTCGAACTCGGCGGAGAGCTCTGGATCGATGCTGCGTCCTATCAGGAGGATGTGGCTCCACTCGGTAGCGGCACCGAGATTCGCCGCGCAAGGGTATCACTTGCCGGGAAGGTGTTTAAAGACTGGGTGTACGCCACCGAATATGATTTTGGTGGCAACGACGCCGAGATCAAGGACGCTTACCTGCAATACGATGGCTTTAATGCCATGGCCATACGCGGCGGCAATTTCAAGGAGCCCGTCTCACTGGAGGATCAGACCAGTGGCAAGGCCATCACCTTCATGGAAAGAGCACTGCCCGTGAATGCGTTTGCTCCGGGTAGAAAGATCGGCATTGGCGCCCTCAGCGGGGGCAAGGACTGGAGTGCGGTGCTTGGCCTGTTCGGCGAGTCCGTCGGTGCGGATGTCGGTGGCGAGGGGGACGAAGGCAGGGGTTTATCCGGCCGCGTGACGTTCGCACCGATCAACGCCAACAAGCGTGTACTGCACCTGGGTGGCAGCCTTGCCTCGCGCAAGCCGGACGATGATAAAGAAGTCAGATACGAAGTTCGCCCGGAATCACACGTAACCAATGCTGAACTGGTCGATACCGGCACAATCAACGACGTGGACAATACCTTGCTCTTGGGCCTGGAGGCAGCCTACGCCCAGGGACC
Source organism: uncultured Gammaproteobacteria bacterium (assembly GCA_937998645.1). Classification (GTDB taxonomy): domain Bacteria; phylum Pseudomonadota; class Gammaproteobacteria; order SZUA-229; family SZUA-229; genus JABDQW01. The sequence goes on along the minus strand of CALLCZ010000136.1, from coordinate 32,811 downwards.
TTTTTCTGTGCAGGGTGAGTACCTGCAAAACAGGGTCGAACGAATGGGTGATTCCTCTCTCACCTTCGACGGCTGGTACGTCTACGGCAGCTGGGTACTGACTGGCGAATCCCGGCCGTACAAGGGGTCTCGGGGTCGCTTCAACCGGATCGAGCCAAAAGGCAGCAACACTGCCTGGGAATTAGCGTTGCGCTACAGCACCATCAACCTGAGCGACAAGGACATTACCGGTGGGAAAGAAAGCAATCTGACCCTGGGGCTGAACGCGTATCTCAATGATAACGTGCGCTTCAGGGCCAACTATATCCTGGTGGATGCAGATCCCAGCGAAGATGGTGTCAGGGACCAGCCCGAAATATTCCAGGTTCGGGGCGAAGTGTATTTCTAGCTAGCGACCCTTTTTATATATTCCCGCTTTCGCGGGAATATCACTTTAGTGGGACAGCAAATGCCTCCCGGTTGATTGTGATTCTTGCTTTGTTTCTAACAGGTATACTTATGTAAACCGAACATAGACTGTATTTTGTATTGTGTGTTTACTCGCCTTGCCTGTTCAAAAGCCGCCATTCTGTGGCCGATGAAATTTGTCTACTGGTGCATGCAAGAAACGCCCCGGAATTCCGGCAGCGATATGCGAAGTTATTGCGCCCGACTAAACGGAACTGACTGACAGTTTCGGATTTCAGTCGATTGATTCTTTCAGTCTGCTCACAGTCGCATAAGCGCCCGGATATGCATCTCCACGCATCGAGCCAGGCTGTTGAGTTCATAGCCGCCTTCCAGTGCAGAAACAATCCGGTCCGAAGCTGAATTCCCGGCGACCTGTACAATCTGTTCTGTCACCCAGCGGAAATCGGCGTCGGTCAGGCTGACGTGTGACATATCATCATCCCTGTGCGCATCGAAACCCGCAGAGATGAAAACGATTTCCGGCTGAAACTTTTCCAGCGCAGGAAGCCAGTGATCGGTCACTGCGGCTCGAAACTCTTCACTTTTTGCAGTCGCCTCAAGCGGCACACTCACACGGTTTGCCGTGTTCGCCAGCAATGGGGTAAATGGATAAAACGGGTGCTGAAACGTCGAACAGAAAAGCACCCGCCTGTCTTGTTTGAAAATCTCCTCGGTACCGTTTCCCTGGTGCACATCGAAATCGACAATGGCCACCCTGTTCAGTCCATGCTCTGCCAGCGCATGAGCCGCACCCACTGCAATATTATTGTAGAGACAAAACCCCAGGGCCCGGTCACTTTCGGCGTGATGCCCCGGAGGCCGTACACAACAGAAAGCTGAGCTCATCTCGCCGCTCATCACCAGATCGACTGCGGCGACGACAGCACCGGCAGACCGTCTGGCGGCATTAAGGCTATCGGGGCTGATCACCGTGTCTGCATCAAGATGGGCGTAACCGCTTTCAGGCACCATCGAGTTCAAGGCTTCAAGATAACTCTGTTTATGCACACGCAAAAGCTGATGCTCGGTCACTTTTGGAGCATCGATATACCTGAGCACATCGAAGAGACCGGCTGCAATCAACCGATCTTCTATGGCTGTAAGACGCCTTGCGTTCTCCGGGTGACCTTCACCGGTGTCATGTTTGTGACATACAGGGTGACTGATATAGGCTGTACGCAAGTTAGATTTCCAGTCTGGTATTTAACAACCTTATCCTGCCTGAAACTCCACCACAACAACAGTAATTGCTGTAGATTAAGCTAATGAATACACATTACCTGACTTCCCTGTTTACACCTGAGAGTGTTGTGCTGTTTGGTGCAAGCAGCAAGACAGACTCCGTTGGCGGCGTCGTTTTTCACAACCTGCTGACCTCAGATTACAGGGGCCGGATATATGCAATCAATCCCAGGCACAAGGAGGTCCAGGGACAGAAGGCATACTCATCACTGGACGACATCGAAGCAAGGATTGATCTTGCAGTCGTCGCAACACCAGCCCGAAGCATTCCCGCAATCGTTGAAGCCTGCGGTGAGCGTGGTATCAAGATGATGCTTATCCTGTCGGCAGGCTTTCGTGAGACCGGAGCGGAAGGTCGGCGACTGGAGGACCGGGTAACTCAACTGGTCAGCCGATATGGCATTCGCCTGATGGGTCCCAATTGCCTTGGAATTATTCGTCCGGATACAGGACTCAATATCACCTTTGGAAATAACACGGCACAACCAGGCAACCTGGCTCTCGTTTCCCAGTCCGGCGCCATCTGCACAGCCATTCTCGACTGGGCGGAAATGAATCACATCGGTTTTTCAGCGGTTGTATCAACCGGCATTGCTGCGGACCTGGATTTTGGCGACTACCTGGACTACCTGGTTTCAGATCCGCACACCAAATCCATCCTGCTCTACATCGAAGGCATCAACAACTCCCGGCGCTTCATGAGCAGCCTGCGTGCAGCGGCACGCATCAAACCCGTGATAGCGCTAAAAGTTGGACGTCATGCTGCCGGTGCTCAGGCATCCATGTCGCACACCGGTGCACTGGTAGGAAGCGACGAGACGTTTTCTGCTGCTTTGTCCCGATCGGGTGTGCTGCGGGTTGAAACTATCGTCCAGCTGTTTGCAGCCGCCAAGGCGCTTTCATCCCTGCATTATCGTGGCGCGGGTGAACGCCTGGTTATCATCACCAATGGTGGAGGCCCCGGTGTTATGGCGGCAGACCGGGCAAGCGATCAGGGCATTGAGCTGAGCACCCTGAGCCCCGAGACCCTGTCTGCCCTGAACCAGGTACTGCCGGATGTCTGGTCCCGTGGCAACCCGGTCGATATCATTGGCGATGCACCACCCGAACGCTATCAGCAGGCACTGGATATCTGCCTTGAAGACCCCGGTGTGGACGGCGCGATAGTGATCCTGACGCCACAGGCAATGACGAAACCGACCGAAGTCGCACGTGCAGTCATTCAATCCGCAGAAAAAAGCAACAAACCCATCATGACCAGCTGGATGGGTGGGAACCAGGTGGAAAAGGCCCGCACACTCTTCAACCGTGCACACGTGCCTGATTTCAGAACCCTGGAAAATGCAGTCGACGCATTTTCATACCTCGCGAGATATAACCAGAACCAGCGATTGCTGCTGCAGACGCCGGCCCGGCTGACGCGCGGCCAGGAACCACCCGATGTAGAAGGTGCACGCCTGATTATTGAAGAAGTCCTTGCGGAACAGAGAAAGATTCTGACCGAACCTGAGTCTATGGCGGTATTGAGCGCCTTCCGCATTCCCACCGTGCGCAACGCCGTTGCACACTCGGCAAACGAAGCCCTGATCATCGCCGAATCTATAGGCTTTCCGATCGCCATGAAGGTGCTTTCCACCAGCATCTCCCACAAATCTGACGTGGGCGGGGTCAGGCTCAATATCAATTCAGCACCTGAAGTAAGGGGCGCTTACCGGCAACTCGTCGAACAGATTAAGCTGAGTGTACCTGATGTTGAAATTTCAGGCGTGGTGGTAGAAAAAATGTACCGCAGCTCGAATGGCAGGGAACTGATGATTGGAATAGTCAGGGATCCTGTGTTTGGTCCGGTGATCAGCTTCGGTAGCGGCGGTACAAACGTTGAAATTATGGGCGATTCGGCTATTACCCTGCCCCCGCTCAATCGTCGCCTGGCCTCGGACCTTATCAGCCGTACCAGGGTGTCCAGGCTGCTGACCGGGTTTCGCCATATGCCCGCGGTCGACCTGGATCAGCTGATCGACGCCTTGCTCGGTGTTTCCAGTCTGGCGTGTGAATTGCCATGGATACAGGAAATGGATATCAATCCACTGATCATTGATGAGAAGGGTATCCTGGCCGTCGATGCACGCATCGCTGTCGATTACCCGAAACCATCAACTGACCCCTATAACCATCTGGCCATACACCCCTACCCGGCTCACCTGGTCAAGAACATTCAGCTCAACGATGGCACCAATATCGTTATCAGGCCAATCCGTCCGGAAGACGCAGAGATTGAAGCCCAGTTCGTGCGAGAACTTTCGAACGAAGCTAAATATTTTCGCTTCATGAACTCATTACAGGAATTGAGCCAGGAAATGCTGGTCCGCTTTACCCAGATCGACTATCACAACGAGATGGCCCTGATTGCCGTCAGGTCGAGTGAGGCTGGTGAAGAGCAGATCGGTGTTGCCCGTTACACAACCAACCTGGACAAGACCAGCTGCGAGTTTGCACTGGCCGTTTCAGACCAGTGGCAGAGCAAAGGTATCGCCCATCACCTGATGCGAAACCTCATGGAGATTGCACGGGACCGGAATCTTGAAAAAATGGATGGCCAGGTACTAAGCAGCAATCGCAAGATGCTTGAACTGGTCAGGTCACTCAATTTCCGGGTCAGCAATGATCCGAATGACTCTACTATCGAGCTGGTGGAGGCCCGGCTTGATTCGTTGGTTTAGAGGAAATTTGTTGCTCGCCTCGAAGAAACGAAGGTGACAGATGCAGTTTAAAAAAATCAGGATCATGGAACAATATTTACTGGCATGTGCTGGTTACGACCTGTTCTCTCAGTCAGTGTCATATTAATTCAAACTCTGACGATGATTTTTGTCATTACCGCTGATATTGGCTGGCTAGAAAAGGCTATAGATATTGACTATCGCTGCGGCGTAGAGAACGCAAAGGAAGGTGATCAGGACGATACTTTCTTGCAAAAAATATAAATACCAGAAATACAGATCGTAATTTATTCATCGTTTTACATTGTTGTCCCTTATTGAAATGTTGAATTAAGGACAGGTTCGGGCTCAGTATAAATAAACTTCATGCTTTTACTCAGATCCTGAATACTCCGCGCATTCACAGCAAGTTCACCAGGCCACATTCGACTTAAGTCGTCATATCACTGATGTATTGTTTAGCGTTATAGTTATGGCTTAGTTTGAATATATTCAGGCGCTTTCGCTCAGGCCAAATATTCTAATATTCAAATATTAGAGAATGTCTTTACGCTGAAACAAGACACGAATATTGATAAACAGCAGGACAGATATGGAGTAATTGATGACTACATATAACGAGCTTTATCAGCAATCTATAACTGACCCGGAAAGTTTCTGGGCGAATGCCGCAGAAGAACTGCACTGGTATAAAAAATGGGACCAGGTGCTGGACCTGGACGCCAGACCGGTGCCCCGCTGGTTCAAAGGTGCTGAAATAAATACCTGCTACAACGCGGTGGATCGTCATGTTGAATCCGGCCGTGGTGAACAGATTGCTCTGATTTACGATTCACCCATCACAGATCAACAGCGCAAAATTTCCTATAACGAATTACAGCAACAGGTCGCCTCGTTTGCCGGTGCTTTGAAAAAACACGGCGCAAAAAAAGGTGATCGCGTCATTATCTACATGCCCATGATCCCCGAAGCGGCTATTGCCATGCTGGGCTGTGCCCGCATCGGCGCCATTCACTCGGTGGTCTTCGGTGGCTTTGCGGCCAACGAACTCGCGACGCGCATCGATGATGCCAAACCGAATATCATCGTATCCGCCTATTGCGGAATAGAACCAGGCCGAGTCGTGCAATATAAACCCCTGATCGATGATGCTATCGACCAGGCCAGTCACAAGGTCACTACCTGCATTCTTAAAAACAGAGCCCAGGCCAGCTGCGAGTTGATCGATGGTCGCGATTATGACTGGGATGATGAAATCGCCAGCAGCGAGCCTGCAGACTGCGTGCCGGTTGCCGCCACCGACCCGCTCTATATTCTTTATACCTCCGGTACCACGGGACAGCCGAAAGGTGTTATCCGTGATAACGGCGGCCATGCCGTGGCCATGCACTGGACCATGAAAAATATTTACAACGTTGACGCAGGTGATGTGTACTGGGCCGCATCCGATGTAGGCTGGGTCGTCGGTCACAGCTATATCGTATACGGTCCCTTGCTGAAAGGCTGTACGACGATCATGTACGAAGGCAAACCGGTCGGCACCCCGGACCCCGGTGCATTCTGGCGTGTTATCAGTGAACATAATGTGAAGGTTATGTTCACCGCACCGACAGCATTCAGAGCCATAAAAAAGGAAGACCCGGATGGTGAATATTTAAAACAATATGACCTGTCCTGCATGGACGCCCTGTTCCTGGCGGGTGAAAGATGCGACCCTGATACTTTGTTCTGGGCACGGGACAAACTTCAAAAACCCGTCATCGATCACTGGTGGCAAACCGAAACCGGTTGGAGTATCGCCGCCAACCCACTCGGCATTGAGCCAATGGAAATCAAGCCGGGTTCACCGACTGTCGCAATGCCGGGTTATGATGTTCAAGTCCTGTCTGAACTCGGCGATGAAATGCCTGCGGGTGAAATGGGCAATATCGTCATCAAACTGCCGATGCCACCAGCCTGCTTGCCCAGCCTGTGGGGTAATGATCAACGTTTTATCGATGCCTATCTATCCAAGTACGAAGGCTATTACCTGACCGGTGATGCAGGTTACAAGGATGAAGATGGCTACCTGTGGATCATGAGTCGAACCGATGATGTAATCAATGTGGCAGGCCATCGGTTGTCTACGGGACAAATGGAAGAAGTATTAGCCGGTCATGCCGATATCGCGGAATGTGCCGTGATCGGCGTGGCCGACCAGCTCAAGGGCCAGATGCCACTGGGCCTGATTGTGCTGAAGTCGGGCGTTGATCGCGAAGACGCCGACATCGTCAAAGAAGTTGTGCAGCGCGTACGCGATCAGATTGGACCGGTGGCGGCATTTAAATTGGCCACGATCGTTAAACGTCTGCCCAAAACCCGTTCCGGCAAACTCCTGCGCGGCACCATGGTCAATATTGCCGATGGCAGCGAGTGGAAAATGCCCGCGACCATTGATGACCCTGCCATTCTGGATGAAATTACAGAGGCCCTTCAGGCAATGGGCTACGCCAGGAAAACCTGACAACTATTGAGAAAATAATGAGTCTTACATCCCCTGGAAAAATCTTTCGCCAGTTGGTTGCCACTGAAAAACCCTTACAATGCGTCGGCGCTATTAATGCCTACCACGCCAGGCTGGCGCAGGCATCTGGCTTTAAATCCCTGTACATCTCGGGTGGCGGTGTTGCTGCCGGCTCCTGCGGCATCCCTGATCTGGGCATTACATCACTGGAGGATGTCCTGACCGATTTACGCCGCATTACCGATGTCACCGAACTGCCGGTACTGGTCGATATTGATACCGGCTGGGGGGGCGCTTTCAACATCGCGCGAAGTATTCGCGCCATGACGAAGATGGGAGCGGCCGCGGTTCATATCGAGGACCAGGTACAGCAAAAGCGCTGCGGTCATCGACCGAACAAGGCCATCGTTTCACAGGCTGAAATGGTCGATCGTATAAAAGCTGCGGTTGACGCTAAAACCGATCCGGATTTTGTCATCATGGCACGTACCGATGCACTCGCGGTGGAGGGCCTGCAATCCGCCATCGACCGTGCCGGCGCCTGCGTTGAAGCCGGTGCCGATATGATTTTTCCGGAAGCCATCACCGAACTCGAAATGTACCAGCAGTTCACTGATGCCGTGAAGGTGCCGGTACTGGCCAATATCACCGAATTTGGTTCAACCCCGTTGTTTACCACCGATCAACTGGCTACTGCCGGCGTCGGTATCGCTTTATATCCATTGTCGGCGTTTCGCGCCGCCAATGCAGCTGCCCTCAAGGTTTACCAGGCGCTGATAATGGAAGGCACTCAGCAGAATGTCGTCGACATCATGCAAACCCGTGCCGAGCTTTATGATTATCTCGATTACCACAGCTACGAACAAAAGCTCGACGCACTGTTTTCTCAGGAGAATGATTATGACTGATCAGGTATTGCCCAAAGCCAAAAAGTCGGTCGCCCTTTCAGGTACGGCGGCCGGCAATACTGCCATCTGCACTGTGGGTCGCACCGGAAACGATTTGCACTACCGTGGTTACGATATACTGGATTTTGCCGAGACAGCCGAATTCGAAGAAATCGCTTACCTGCTAATCCATGGCGAGCTGCCCGTGCAGGCCGAACTCGACCGTTACAAGGAAAAATTAAAATCCCTGCGCGGATTACCCCAGGCGGTCAAACAGACTCTTGAAGCCATCCCCGCCACTGCGCACCCGATGGATGTGATGCGCACCGCCTGCTCCGTCCTGGGAACCTGTGAACCGGAAAAAGACGACCATCCCGCGGCGGAAGCACGCGATATTACCGATCGATTGATGGCCAGCTTCGGCTCTGCCCTGCTCTACTGGTACCACTTTACAGTGAACGGTAAACGCATTGATGTGGAAACCGATGATGATTCTATCGGTGGACATTTTTTGCATTTATTGCACGGCGAGAAGCCTTCAGATTCCTGGATCAGGGCCATGCACACATCCCTGATCCTGTATGCCGAACACGAATACAATGCATCCACCTTTACGGCCCGCGTCATTGCCGGCACCAGCTCCGACATGTATTCGTCCATAACCGGTGCTATCGGTGCATTACGTGGACCCAAACACGGTGGCGCCAATGAAGAAGCATTCCGCATTCAGAGCCGATACAACTCTGCCGACGAAGCTGAACAGGATATTCGTGAGCGGGTAGCACGTAAGGAAATCGTTATCGGGTTTGGTCATCCTGTTTACACCATCAGTGATCCCCGCAACGAGGTGATCAAACGCGTAGCAAAGCAGTTATCCGAGGAGGCCGGTGACACCAGGCTGTTTGATATCGCCGCCAGGCTCGAATCGGTCATGTGGGAAATCAAAAAGATGTTCCCCAACCTGGACTGGTTTTCCGCTGCGTCCTATCACCAGCTGGGCGTTCCTACTGACATGTTCACACCCTTATTCGTCATTTCCCGTGTCTCCGGCTGGGGGGCGCATGTCATAGAACAGCGCGAAGATGGCAAAATCATACGTCCTTCAGCGAATTACATCGGTCCGGAAAATCGTGAATTTATTCCGATAGCCGACCGGGAATGAGTTCGCTCACGCGTCATTCCTGCAAATGCAGGAATGACGTTTTATTTCAGTCAACAGTGCCCCTTAACCCTATTAAATGAGAGAAAACCATGAGTAAAGCAGCCGTACTGGACGCCAGTCGTCAGGACTTCGATCAAGTAATCCAGGATATTGCTGACTATGTCATGACATATGACGTAACCCGCTCCGATGAAGCGATGGAAACTGCGCGTTATTGCTGGATGGACACCATCGGCTGCGGCCTGTTCGCACTGAATTACCCGGCCTGTACCAAGATGCTGGGGCCGGTTGTACCCGGCGCCAGCATGAATAATGGCGCCAGGGTTCCCGGGACGTCTTATGAGCTCGATCCGGTAAGGGCGGCCTGGAACATCGGCGCCATGGTGCGCTGGCTGGATTTCAATGACACCTGGCTTGCCGCTGAATGGGGTCACCCCTCGGACAACCTGGGCGCTATCCTCGCACTGGCAGATTACCAGTCGCGGCAACGCGCGGCCCGGGGTGAAGCACCGCTGACCATGAGAGACGTGCTGATCGCGATGGTACAGGCGCATGAAGTTCAGGGTGTGATAGCACTGGAAAACAGTTTCAACCGGGTCGGACTTGACCATGTCATGCTGGTACGCATCGCCTCAACAGCGGTTACTGCACGCATGCTGGGCTGCAACCGCGACGAGACTCTGAACGCGGTATCTCACGCCTGGATCGATGGTTGTTCGTTGAGGACCTACCGCCATGCGCCGAATACCGGTTCACGAAAATCCTGGGCTGCCGGCGATGCATCCTCACGCGGTCTGTTTCTTGCATTGATGGCGCAGCGCGGTGAAATGGGCTACCCCACCGCCATCACCGCACCCACCTGGGGTTTCAAGGATGTACTGTTTAAAGGAAAAGACCTGGCGTTCAACCAGCCCTATGCCACCTACACCATGGAAAACATCCTGTTCAAGATCTCTTACCCGGCTGAATTCCATTCCCAGACCGCCGTCGAAGCCGCAATCACTTTACATGGCCAGATGCAGCAGCAGGGTAAGTCACTGGAAGATATTCAATCAATCGCGATAGAAACCCAGGAGTCCGGCGATCGCATTATCAACAAAACCGGGGTGCTGGATAATCCGGCTGACCGTGATCACTGCATGCAGTACATGGTCTCCATTGCGTTGATCAAGGGTGCGTTAACAGCTGAAGATTACGAAGATGATGTCGCATCCGATCCACGCATTGAGCAATTGCGTGACAAAATGACGATGAAGGAAAATGAACGCTTTACCCGCGAGTACCTGGAAGCTGACAAGCGCGCCATCGGCAATTCGATTGAAATTACGTATACTGACGGCAGCAGTATGAAAGAAAGCGTCGATTACCCGGTAGGCCATCGCCGTCGCCGCAGCGAAGGTATCCCACTACTCAAGGAAAAATTTGAACGTTACCTTAGGGGACGACTGAGCCAGAAAAATGCGCAGGCTGTTCTGGAAATCTGTGCATCACAGGAAATATTCGAACAAACCCGTGTGAATGACTTTATGGACCTGTTCGTAGTATGAACAAAACATTCTTATAATCAGAGTACATGTTAATGACCAGTTTCCCTGCCTATCTCGCAACAAAAACTGATAAAGGCCAGTCAATAGAGAAAACCGAACTGACTGAAGATGAGCTGATGGATGGCGATGTCACTGTCAAAATCGAATATTCCGCGCTCAACTACAAGGATGGTCTCGCCATGACCAACAGCGCTCCGATAATTCGTCACTATCCACTTGTTCCGGGTATTGATTTTGCTGGCACTGTAGTTGAATCTTCCAACGATCGTTTTAGTCCGGGCGATCGCGTGGTGTTAAACGGTTTCGGCGTGGGGGAATCTCACTCGGGCGGCTTTGCAGGTCTGGCCCGTGTGAACAGCGACTGGCTGGTGCCGTTGCCGGACACGATCAGCACACGCCAGGCGATGGCTATCGGCACCGCCGGTTACACCGCCATGTTGTGCATCCTGGCACTGGAGCAGCATGGAATCACCCCCGCTGATGGTCACATACTGGTTACCGGCGCCGCAGGTGGGGTCGGCAGTGTTGCCGTTTCAATACTCAGCAAACTGGGTTACCCGGTAACTGCCACCACGGGACGTATGCAGGAAAGTGATTTTCTGAAATCACTCGGTGCCAGTGAAGTCATAGATCGAAAATCATACGCCGAAAAAGCAAAGCCGCTAGCAAAGGAATTATGGGCCGGCGCTGTCGATGTCGCGGGTGGCAATACGCTGGCCAATGTCCTGAGCCAGATCAAAAGAGGGGGCGCCGTAGCCGCCTGCGGCCTGGCGGAATCAATGGATCTGCCCACCAGTGTGGCGCCTTTTATTCTTCGCGGTGTCACACTCTATGGTATTGATTCGGTGATGTGCCCCATGCAGAAACGACTGACTGCATGGCAACGGCTGGATACCGATCTGGACAAGGATTTACTGGAATCCTTATCCACCGAAATCGGTTTTGATGATCTGCCGCAGGCCTCATCCGACATCTTAAAAGGCCGGATCAGGGGTCGTACCATTGTTAAAATTGAGCAATAGTTTTTAATTGCCTCGAGAGAAAAACAGAGCTGTCCACATTTTCCAGTTTAATCTGCCGATGCCTGCCCCTGACTGCTATGACACTTCTGGCGGCATGCGCCAAACCGTATGTGCAACCATCACCGGACGCATACGCTTTGCCAGAACTTGCGGAATCCTATGCACAAATGGAGGACGGCTATCGACTGCCGCTGTCTCGCTGGGAAGCGGACGGGAACACACACGCTGTGGTGCTGTCGTTGCATGGACTCAATGACTACAGCTTCGCCTTTGACAACCTCGGCCAGTATTTAGCCCTCCACGGAATCACCGTAATCGCTTACGACCAGCGCGGTTTCGGCAATACCGACGGGGTTGGCGTATGGCACGGCAGTGAACGCCTGAGCGCCGACCTGGTTACCATGACTGCGTTGCTGCGAGAGCGATATGCCACTGTTCCGTTGTACCTGCTGGGCGAGAGCATGGGCGGTGCGGTCGTGTTGACGTCTCTCGCCTCAGCACCACTCGATGTTGACGGCATTGTGCTCGTCGCTCCCGCAGTCTGGGCACGTTCCAGTATGCCCTTCTATCAGAGGGCCGCGCTGTGGATCGCAGCCCATACGATTCCTGACACACAACTGACAGGTGAAGGGCTGAATCTCCAGCCCTCGGACAACAAAGTCATGTTGCGTGCACTGGGGCGCGATGACCTTGTGATCAAGTCCACCCGCGTCGACGTGCTATACGGCATCAGCAACCTGATGGACAATGCCATGCTGGCGTCGAACATAGTGCCCGGCAACATTCTGCTACTGTATGGAAAAAATGATGACATCATCCCCGCACTGCCCACCTGCGAATTAGTTGAAAGGCTCTCGCACAATGGGACAACCCGGTTGTCGGCAGTCATCTACGAGCAGGGTTACCATATGCTTACCCGCGATCTGCAGGCTGGACTGGTATTAGAGGATATCGCCACATGGATACTGGAACAGGAGAAACCCGTGATCCCTGGCAGCGACATGCGAAGCTATTGCGCCAGTCTAAACGGGCCTGAATAAACCGTGTCAGAAAGCAATTAACTCCAGGGAAACTCTGATTAATTCAGAGCTTCCCTGATATCAGGAACAACTGCTCTACGTCCCGTGTTTTTCTAATTACTACCTCGTCCGTTTTTAACAACCACACGTGCACTCGCGACTCGCTCACCGTCGGAGTTCACTTCAATCGATTCTTCGTACAATAAAACATCAACACCTGATACTGTTTCACGTAAATCGCCCGGCGCTACCCGGTAGTCTGAACTGGTCGGCCCGATCACCTCCTCGACGGTGACCAGGTGTTCCTCGCAGAGAAGATAACCTCCCGGTGCCAGGCAGTCACACAGTCTGGAGATGAGCCCTGGATTGACGTACCACATCACGATGATCAGATCATATTCCGTGTCGAACTGGTAAGGCTGATCAAGATCCTGCTCTATCCAGTTAATGCTGAGACCCTGATTCTCAGCTGCTTTTCTGGCCAGATTCAGACCCTCGCTTGAAATATCGATCGCATCGACATGATATCCAGCTTGCGCCAGTAATATAGCGTTGCGCCCGGCGCCACAGGCCACATCCAGTGCTCGACCCACGGGTAATCCCGGTAGCCAGTCTTCCACTAATGTCACAGGATTATTTTTGTGATAACTACCCTCAGCGTATCGTTGATTCCACTTGATTCGGTCTTGTTTGCTCATGGTTTGTGAAATAATAAATGTAAGATGGCCGAGGGATTATTACCAGACCTGGCAAAGGTATCTGAGCCCTTAAATTATATGCCCATGATCGCCATCAGTTCCCCACTGCTGATGACATGGCAGTAGATCATATTAAGTATCTCCAGCTCTTTTCGATGGAGCTCATCAGTTCCTGCAGCACAACAATCCTCAACCAGGATTACATTGAAACTTTCATCAGCCAGGCTGCGCACCGTCGATGAGATACACTGGTCGGTAAATATACCGGTAAGTACCACATTTTTTATACCCATGTTGTGAAGCACCAGGCGCAGGTTGGTTCCGGTGAGGGCACTGTCGGTAGTTTTGGTGACCACGATCTCACCTTCACGCGGTGCAAGTTCCGCAACGATCTGCGCATCCTCACGATCCTTAGGCAACAGCAGGTAGTTCCAGCCTGGCTTTTTCTGGCTCAGTGAGCGATCCTTTCCATTCTCCAGCAGGCAGGCAATACGGGCATGCAGTACATCTATGCCATGTTGCCGAAAGCTGTTCTGTAACCTGGCAGTTCTCGGGATGACTATTTCATGCATCCGCTGATAAAAAGGCGCCCAGCGTGCCCGTTCCACCGGGTCATCCGAAGGTGTCATGTAAGTGTTCTGAACATCGATACTTAACAACGCAGTTTCATCTGCAGGCAGAGAGAGATCTAATGGCTCTGGGGTATTCTCGTAGTAGAAGGAGCGGTAGTCGGTTTTCCAGTTCATATTGGTAACGGTTTAGTGATTTTGACCTCGTATTATATTGACCGGGTAAAGGGTCCTGCCCTCTTTAATTGATAATTTTGTTCCCTTTTATTTCATTACGTCCATAAGATAAAAGCCAAGCCTCATATCCTGTCCAAGTATGTGCTGGGTTAACCAGTCCTCCAGGTACTCGATATCTTCATTAGTGAGCAGTTTGTTCTCCGTATGAAACTTTTGCTGTAACTCCCTGACGCTATCTATCAGGTCATTGTGCTCATCTTTGTGTGCCTCAATACCATCGTATTTATACATCAGCATAAGGCGTTCTTCATGCCTGAAGTGCCAGATGGTACAACTTATAAGTTCTTCCAGTACAGCATCGATATATTCTGTCGCATCACCTTCTTCCACAGAACGGCTGAGTATATTAAACAGATCTACAAGCCTGCGGTGATCTTCATCAATCTCACCACCATCGACACTCAATGAATCGTCCCAAATTATTTTTTTCACACGATTTCTCCTGGCGAGAATTTTTTTGATTAATCAGGGGTACGCATAGTAACAAAACCAGCCTGGACAAATCCTGACATGACTTCTTTGTACTCTCAGTCGCCGCACTTGAAAATATCGAAACTCATTGAACCTTCAACGGCTTCGCCCTGTGCAACAATCGAGTCACCACCCATCTCGGCAGCCTTGTTCTTTGCCAGTATCGTGAGCTCTTCAGTCACCTTTTCATCACTTCTCGTTATAATACCTACCTTGTGTTTAACGGATGTTGTTGTCGTCCCGAGCTTTTTACATGCTTCGACACTGGACGCCTCCACAACAATGACTTCATTCCCCTCCCTGGTTGGCTCAACCCAGGTGCAGGCAGCCAATCCTGAAATGACAATGGATAATGCAAAACCACTCACTTTCATCGACAAAATCTCACATTGATTAACGGGCCAGGATGCAAACACATCCGCGCACATTTATTGCTGTAGTGCGCGTTAAATACTTATTCCTTGATCAAGCTGGCATCTTCGACAATTAGCGGATAAACATAGCCATAACCAAAATCCTTATCCAGCGTTAGTTTACCTTCTACAACAACAATCGCATCGATGGCTGATGTGTTAGAGGTCGTAATTGTCAGATCATCCAGGGTACTACTGTCTCTGATGTGGAGCCAGTTCCTGCCCATTACATTCGCGTTGTACTTGGTAACCTGACCACGCACGCGTATCGCTTTGCCGTTAAACTTTTGTTTATCGGCATGGATTTCGGCGATGGTGTTGCCGCCCTCTGCTTTATTGATGCCTTTGATAGCTGCGGCTGCGGATGCAGATTTGATGTTGCCATGGGGTGAAGCCATTGTTGTGTTTGCTTTTGCCTGGCTTTCATCATCGATAATGAAGCGATTAACAAAATAAATAATGGGGAAATCGCGATTCATCGCACTGCTGTGAAAGTTCTGCATCCGCATTTCAGTCGTAAAAGCAACCATGTCACCGACTTTTAGCGGTGTGGTTGTCGCTGCAGCCCAGACCTTCTCTTTACCGGTATCAACTTCGGCATAGGTGTAACCAGCAGCCTCCAGTACATCTGTCACCTTGCCGTAAATCTTGCCTGGGGCCTGCTGCTGTATTTCTTCGCTACTATTCTGACTGGCATAGGCGAAACTGATTATGCCTGTATTGAGCTGGACAAATGAAGAACTGGCAAGCAGTGCCACTAAAAAACCGGTACGAAGTAACATAATAAAATAACCTTTAGTAAATGATTGAACAGATAAAACCGCAGAGCAAACCGGGCCAGGGAACAATTAACTCTATTATTAGTAATTCCGGGGACAGTATACTTATTTACAGCCAAAGAATAAAAGGGGCGATGAAATATATGAGATATTTATATATGCTCAGGACTTTTATTGTGCAGATATCTGATAAATGAAACATGATAGACGTGACACCGTTTATTATTCCTTTTACCGGCTTCCCTCTCCCATGAAATGACCAATATGCGGGACGGCAATGGGTTTGACCCCTTTAATTCAAATCCTGCGCCACTCGAAAACCGAAATTCCGGTTACCTTTATCAGCAGAAGAGCGAAAGCGACCAGTCGAACTCAAACCACCTGCCACTCCGATCCACGAACCACCGCGCAATACGCTCTGCGCGCAAGTACCTGTTCCCCATGCCTGACCATTAGACGGCGCACCATTATAACTATCGTGCCAGCAATCCTGCGTCCATTCCCAGACATTGCCACTCATATCATAAAGCCCTAAACCATTGGCTTGTTTTTGCGCCACTGAATGTGTTTTTTCATTGCTGTTATCCCCGTACCAGGCCAACTTTCCTTCATCGTCGCCACCACAATATTTTTCATCCTTGCCTCCACTGCGGCAAGCATATTCCCATTCGGCTTCACTAGGCAACCTGAAGCGCAAACCGGTTTGTTTATTTAATTTTTTCAAGAAGCTTTGAACATCATTCCAGCTAACACTGTCTACCGGGCAGTCATCACAACCTTTAAAATAGGATGTATTACTACCCATCACCAGCTGCCACTGTTTTTGTGTAACTTCGGTTTCACCTAGCCTGAAACCATTAATGCGGACATTGTGTACAGGATTTTCAGCAGGATCGCCGCTACTATTACCCATTTTAAAAGAACCATCGGGTATCGAAATTAATCTTCCCACCCTGGAGTAGACCGGCCCGGCATCAAGCCCAACCAGTGTCTTTAACTTTCCCATATCAACATCAACAAATATATAAACACCACCTGCTATCAACAATCCCAGTGTAATCCATAACAGTGAGTTAATTTTTGTTCCACTTGCTTTTGATTGACTTACTGGATGAGTTTTCTTTTTCACAGCCAGCTTTACTACTTTCTCTCTGCCTTTATCAACAGTTGCCGAATTTAGTTGCTTCACTGCATGGACTGAAGGCTTCCCTGCTCCGATACTGGCGGCAGTATTGAATATTTCTGTTGCCTGGATCTCAGCCGTCCCTGCTCCGGCACTGGCAGCTGTGCTTAAGATTTCTGCCTCCTGAAGGGCGGACTGCTCTCCTGCACGATCGATGTCTGCAACAATACTCATGGTTTCAGCAGCCGATTTAGCTTTATCAACAGCAGCCGTACTGAATATTTCCGTTGCATGGACCGCAGGTTTTCCTGCTCCTAAACAATCGATATCTGCAATAATATCATCACAATTTGAATAACGCTGTTCACGTCCTTTTGCCATCATGCGATCAAGCAATGGCTGATAGACAGCGACGTCTCCGGTTAAATCAGGAACAGGTTCAGAGATATGTTTTAACACCAGGGCGATAGGTGTATCTGCAGTGTAAGGCACTTTGCCCATCAACATTTCATAGAAAACTACACCCAGGCTGTAGATATCTGAATAAGGACCAATATTTTTGCCTTGAGCTTGTTCCGGGCTTATGTACTGTGGAGTACCAATGATCAAGCCCGCCTGAGTCATTTGAGTGGCCGCCGAATCTACAGAGCGCGCAATGCCAAAGTCCATGAGTACGACAGAACCATCTGCTCGAAACATGATGTTGTCGGGTTTAATATCACGATGAACAATATTTTTCTCGTGTGCGACTTTAAGGGCTGTAGCTACCTGCCTGACAATCGATAACGCATACTGGCTGTCGACACCTGCTTTAATTTTATCTTTTAAAGTTTCGCCACTAGGCAAGAGCTCCATAACAAGGTAGTTGTGACCATCATGTTCGCCGACGTCATGAATTGTTACGATATTTGGATGGTTGAGATTAGCAACAATACGTGCTTCCCGTAAAAACCTGTCGTTGACATCAAAATCAACCCCATCCTGCCGATTCATGACTTTTATTGCCACTTTTCTATTCAAGGCTTTATGAAGAGCAAGGTAAACACGTGCCATGCCGCCTTTACCGATTACTCCTTTGATTTCGTAGCCAGGTATTTCCATTAGCTCAAACATGCCCTCAGTGAAAGTTTACTGATAAGATTTTTTACTCAGTCCCAAAATATCCAGGTTTGTAAAAAGAAGTTTAGACCAATAATGGTATATCTAGCGGGTAAAACGTGGGAAGACAACGACTATTTAGTCCCGGATTAAACCGTGTCGATATCAATTAACTCTAATATTAGTAACAATTGCTCTCTGAACTCCACTTTTCACATAACCAGCAACTTTATATGTTGGCAACAGTTGATCTCTGCCCCCTATTTTTTGATAATGTTTAGCTATGATTATTAATCCTGTTCCGAAACGTGCAAACATCGTAATCATTCTGATAATGATTCTGGGTACATGCAACATCGCCGTCGCGGTCGACGATATCAAGCATCTGCTCGAGGATGAAAGTGTGAATGCGCAGGACGGCGCCGATATATTCCTCAAGTACTGTGCCGGCTGCCACGGCTTTGACGGCCTGGCTGAATACGAGCTCGCACCCTCATTTTCGATGGGCGATCGTCTACAAAAAAGCGACTGGGAATTATTACAAAGTGTGATGCAGGGCAAGCACGGCATGCCCTACTGGCAAGACAAGCTCGGCGTTGACGAGTTTCGCAGTGCCATTACCTATCTGCGAGTAATGGCAGAACGCCACAGTTCGGGTCTGCCGCCACGGGAAAAACCGATACCTGAAATGCACTACAAGTTCATTCCATTAGGTGAAGACGAGGATTACTGGGAGAACAGAGAATAGTTGTGTAATCTCCAGTACAGAGGTGTTTTCTCCTCGCTACAGTTATTCCTGGCATTTCTCCAGTTCACAATGTAAAAAGTAATTATCCTTCTTTTGTATCCAGTCAATTAACTCACCAACCTGGCCTGATTTATCATCATCCATTTCATCAAAGTGAACACCAAGTTTCAGGCGACCCTTCGAGTATTCATGGTCTAGCCAGGCTATATTAGCGTTTATATTTAAACCGGATTCTAAAGAGTAATCAGGGTGGAAGATATTAAGACGGATACAGCCATAACTGCCCGCTGACTGTTCTGGTTCTACGTCCTTAAATAGTGGTGTATCTTTTGGTATCGTCAGACCAGCACCAGTTTCACTTATGTCTATCACCAGACCGTGCTCAACATTATCATCACCACTGGAACGAGAGTAAACACTGATGCGTGGCGCAGTTCTAAGTTCCTGTATATCAGCCATAACGACCTCACCTTGTTAGTTAAATATTAGAGTAAACTATTTGATCTTATTTGAATTACAGTATAATCAGCCATCCCAACTCTAGTCAATTTTCAACAACTCAACTGTAGAAACCGCAGCCTGCCCCTTTTTTTATCACAGCAACATAGTCTCATGACTGAAAATGTGTGTACCGTCCCCGAAATCCCCTGCTCGCTCTCGGTGGTTAATATTTGTTAATGTATATACATGTTTAATGCGTCAACACAAACACTCAGGCTGCTGGCCGCACTGGTCTGGTTCAGCGGCGCCGCCGTCCTGTTTACCAAGGGCTTTGGCATGTTCTTCGAAGCGGAACAATTGAATCCGGGGCAGTTCTGGACATGGCTGGCGTTATCAACTGGCTTGATGCTGGGCAGCATAAAGGCCAGGTATTTATTCAGCAGGCTGTGCATAAAAAATCTCAGACGAATTGAAAAACTGGCTGAACCAAGGCTATGGGATTTCTACCGTGTGCGCTTTTACGCGTTTCTCCTTGTCATGTCCTTGTCAGGTCTGTATGTATCACAGAAAGCACATGGTGATTACTCGATGCTCATAATCATGATCATTGTCGACCTCTCACTCGCTACTGCTCTACTGGCGAGTGGCAGCTGCTTCTGGAAGAAGAT
This sequence comes from uncultured Gammaproteobacteria bacterium, assembly GCA_937998645.1. Lineage (GTDB taxonomy): Bacteria > Pseudomonadota > Gammaproteobacteria > SZUA-229 > SZUA-229 > JABDQW01. The sequence continues at coordinate 13,014 of CALLCZ010000136.1, read as the reverse complement.
ATAAAAATATCTAAATACAGAGCCAGAGCAATACTTTTTTTACTCTGGCCCCTGTTTTATTCAGTTTCAATCCCCCAGGTTGGTTCCAACCCGTCGCGCACTCGCTATCCAGGGATGATCCAGTGGGATGAGCTTCTTGCGTCCCGCTACTTCTTCCAGCGGCATGGCTTCGGCGCCTTCGCCACGGGCAGCCACCATAACGCCGCTGACCCCCTGCTGGATCAGGTCGGCACAGGCCGTACCCAGGCGGGTTGCCAGCAGGCGGTCGGCCGCCGATGGTGTGCCACCGCGCTGCAAATGGCCGAGAATAGTCGGGCGACTTTCCAGCCCGGTGCGCTCCTCCAGCTGATGAGCCAGCTTGAGGGTGTGATCACCGCGCCCGGCCTCCATCACGCGAATCGTTTCCTTTGCCCGCTTGCGCGCTTTCTTATCCTCGATATCGATGGCGCCCTGCAGGCTTTGTTCGGCGGCATGCATTTGCTCCGCTTCATCCAGCGACATGGCGCCCTCCGCAACGGCAACGATACTGAAATTCTTGCCGTTCTTCATTCGCTGTAGTATCGCGTCGGCCACGCTGTCAATGCTGTACGGGATCTCGGGTAACAGGACCACATCGGCGCCGCCGGCGATGCCGGCTCCCAGCGTCAGCCAGCCGGCCCGGTGTCCCATGATTTCCACCACGATGATGCGATGGTGGCTGTGTGCGGTGCTGTGCAGTCGGTCGATCGCATCGGTGGCAATACCGAGCGCGGTATCAAAACCAAAGGTAACGTCGGTACCGAATACATCGTTGTCGATAGTCTTGGGCAGGGTAATGACGTTGAGGCCCTTTTGCTTCAACTGCAACGCATTTTTCTGTGTACCACCACCGCCAAGACAGACCAGCGCATCCAGATGGTTGGCCTGGTAGTTCTCGACGATGACATCGGTCATATCCTGGGTCTTACCGCCCACTTTCATCTTGTGCGGCTTGTCCCGGCTGGTACCCAGAATGGTGCCTCCGACCGTGAGGATGCCGGACAGGGAACTGCTTTCAAGACGCACGATACGGTTATCAACCAGGCCACGAAAGCCATCACGAAAGCCGATGACCTGCATGTCGTATTCGTTCAAAGCAGCCTTCCCAACACCTCGAATCGCCGCGTTAAGGCCGGGGCTGTCACCGCCAGCCGTTAGAATACCTATGTGTTTGCTCATGCTCGTGGTCCGTTTAGTGCTTGTGAAGTGGCGTATTCTAACCCGGCCTGTATCAGGGCACGAAAGCGCATAGGCCACTATTTTCGACTGAATAAAGGGATCTGCCCCCTATGCAGCGTCATAAAGTCACTGGATTATGAAATACATCCATGTATTTCATCCTGGCGGACCAGCCTACGGCTGTTCAAATCCGCTCCAGGCGGATTTAGTCCGGTTAAAAACATGCCGGGATGACGAGTAAGCGGGACAGCAGTGGGCCTCCGCCTTCAATTCAAAATAAATTGATGATCAGCAATGAAATCCCGACCAGGCCCATGATGGCATGGGCTGTGACCGCGGGCATCGACGGCGGTCTGTTCTCTTCATGTAACGCAAAGACCATGCTACCGCCCACTATGGCGAAGAACAGGAAAAGAGCGGCGACATTATTAAGCTTGTCTGTCGGGCCGGTGAATATCTCTGTGAACAATACTATGATACCGGACAGCGCCAGACATGCATGCGTGAGGCCAAGACCGGGCGAGCGCTTTCGCTGACGCAGACCGAGAAAGAACAGGTAAAAGCCGACCGCTACGGCTGAGATGAGCAGGAGAACTGTGGTGAGTAACAGATTCATCAATATCGTAAGGACTGGTTATCTTGAATTGCAGAAATCTGGAGACAGTATACATAATCCCTGAGTGTCGCATTCAGTTTGCGATAAGCAGGCTCAGAGTGCAATATTCTCTATTATTAGAAGCAGTTGCTCTGTGCCCCCCCTATTTTTTTCTTCCTTCGATCGTAGCTTTCAACGCCTGTTTCGAGTTTGAGTGCCGCCAGTGAAGCATTTACATCTGCGGTGAAATAAACAAGGCCAATGATCAAAAAAACCATGCTGGAAATGAATATCGCGACAATCAATACGGCAGCCTCAAGATCCAGAAGCACGACGAGAAACAGGGCAATGACCAGGAAGGCAGCCAGAAGCAAGCTCGTTGAGGTGAACGCGATCGCCAGGCGAAGCATTCGTCCCCTGCGATCCAGAATTACAAGTTGACCCTGGATTCGATGAGATTCACTACTGGGACCACTTCGAAGTGTTTCTGCCAATCTTCTGGCGCGATCGATAACACGAGCAATGCGGTTTGTCATTGACAACAAAACCAACCCGGTTCCGGATATCATGATAACCGGTCCAATCGAAAGCTGGAGAACTGGTATAAATTGATCCAAAGACATCGCTTAACTCTCCTTCATGCCTGACTACATATAGCGCCCCTACAAACACTATTGTAATAGGACATTCAGAGAATATAAGAATATTTGATTTTATTAATTGAAGATATTAAGAATTAAAACGTGTCGGTGACAAATGAGCCTAATATTCATTTATCACCAACCCCTTCTACCTATGGACTAATTCTATACTGATGCAGTATGTCCAGATAAGATCCATCATCCTTCATGCCCCGTAATGCATTATTGAAATCGGAAATAATCTGCTCGGCATCGGAACGCTTGCGTGATACCGCTACTTTCAGCTGCCTTGTTGACAGGGCATCCCGTGCAAAACGAATCTGTTTGATGCCACCGGGAATTTTGTTATTCAGTGTATAGAGTGCAACTTGCTCATCCATGACGACAATATCAATATTTCCTTCCAGCAGACGTTGCAGATTCTCCTCTACCGTGGTCGCCTTGATAATCTCGATCGGCAGTTTACTGTAAGCTCCCTGCATATAGGCGTAGTCCTCGACCAGACCAATCCGATACCCTTTCAACGCCTCAGGATTCGAGATCTTTATATCGCTGTCAGAGCGCACCATTAGTTTGACCCGGTTCTCAAATATCGGGTCGCTGAAAACCAGGTCACGGGCGCGATCTTCAGTAAACCAGATGCTAGCGATCATGTCATACCTGCCTAATCGTGTGCTTTCCAGGTCATCGGGCCATTTCTGTAGTGCAAATGACGATGTATAACCCGCGCGCTTTAACGCTACAGTAGCAATACTTACTGCAACGCCTTTACCAGGGAGATTGCGACTGACATAGGGTGACCACGGGCTGGCAGTAACACGCAAATCTATTGCTTGCTCCGCGTGTGCAAGTATCTGGCTGGTTATCAGCGACAGGAATACAGCGATCTTGACTAATCTCATGAATGCGACAACCTCATATTTCAAACAGCAAAGGGGCCTGACCCCTTTAATTGGAACTACCCAGTTTGCCGTCGAGCCAGGCATAACCCAGCTGGTGCACTGCAAGCCAGTGCCCGACATTCACTGCACAAATTGACTAGGCACGCAAGAAATCGACATATCGGTTACGCGATGCCGGTGTCGCAGCTGCCAGTGCCGTGGCCCGTGACCAAACGCCCTGTCTCCCTTTCAATTCCGTGCATCCAATCCATTCACTTTGTATGGGGACAGTATACTTAATAAATCACAACATAATCTCTTGACTGGAAATAAGTATACTGTCCCCGAAATTCCTTGGCGAAATACGGGGTCTGGCCCTTTAATTCTTCGAAAATGTAAAGAAATCAATACATATACAACTGATATAACAGCAGTATTTAATGTTTTTTTACACTTTATACGTTGGAATCCGGTTACTATTTGGCTATCTCATTGAGAAATAAATAAATTTTTAATGAGGCATGAATATTGCTTTATTATCTTGATGATTTATAAACAAATTAGGGACATAAGTTATTGAGTAAAGGGTTCTGCCCCCTTTAATTCGGGAGAGACTGATATGCGTAAATTTATTACATTCACCCTCGGCGCCATCCTCGCCCTTACCGGTATCACCGGTACCGCAGCCACGGCGAATTTCACGGATATATCCTTCGGCATCAGCATCGATGTCGATGACGCACTGTCAAGGCAACCGCCGTTGCGTGATATCCAGTATTTCAAATCGCAGGACAGCTCCGGATCGCTGATGATCAAGCGGATCCATGACCTCACCATCGTCGACTTCCTGGAAGAGCTGCGCGACGTTGGTTATCGCGACATGCGCGATCAGGTCATCCTGGGAATGACCGGCGAACCGGTCGATGCCGGCATCGAGTCAGGGCGAGGACTGCTGATACCTGTGAGAGGCCGGATCCGCGGTCAGCGGATCACGGGTGTAGTCGGCGCCTACTCGGGCCATGACGGCCAGGGCTTTCTCGTTATCGGCACCGCCAAACCTGAATACTGGGCCACATGGGAACCCCGCATGAAGACTATGTTCAGCAGCGTCCGCTTCGTCGAGATCGAACGTAAAACGATGGTCGATGATTGGGAACACCTGCTCAAGGGCAAGAAGCTGCAGTACAAGCTTGCCAAGGCGTCCGGTAATACCGCGGGCGGCATGTATTACGGCGGTGCGGCGCACAGGGACTATCACCTGTGCAGCGACGGCACCGTGATGCGCAAGTCGGCTTCAGTAAGCAAGGTAGAGGGACAGAACATGACGGTTTACAGCCGCAGCAGGAACCGGAGCCGCGGCACATGGTATGTGATCGTATCGGCGGGCGCGCCCTCCCTGATCGTGCGTGACGGCCCCGAGCAAAAGCTCAAGCTGGAATACGAGGGCGAAAATTTCCTGTTGGACGGCAAGCCGTACATCATCACAACCAGCGACCTGTGCAAGTGAAATACCGTGAGGCCATCGCATCGTTCGGCCAGTCGTTTCCTGGTGACCGCCATTCAATCCTGTTATGACACGTAGGAGAAACATAATGCGTAGATTCATATCAACACTATCCGGCATCTTGCTGGGTATCGTCTGTTTTATCGGCATCGGCAATGCGGCGAATTACAGCGACAAGAGCATCGGTATCAGCATCGACCTCGATGACGAACTTGTCGAGCAAAAGCAGTGGCGCGGCTACTACGTCTTCAGCACAAAGGACAATACTGCGTCGGTGTTTATCAAGCCTGTCCATAATCTTCGCCTGTACGACCTGAAGGAGGATCTGAAAGCCGGCGGCTTTGACGACGTCGGCAGCATCGACCTGGTTGTGACGGGCAGTGAAAAATCTGCCCAGGTCAGCCAGGGCAGCAGTGTCCTTGTACCGGTCAAGGGGCGCATCGGCGAATACAAGATCAGGGGCGTGTTCGGCGGTTTCGCCGGGTTCGACGACCAGAACTTCTTTGTTATCGGCGCGGCAAGGCCGGATTACTGGAACGACTGGAAGCTGCGCATCAAGGCCATGATCGACAGCATTCGCTTCATCGAGATCGACTACTCGGAGATGATCATGAACTGGGAGCACCGGCTCACCGGCAAGAGCCTGGTGCCGCAAAACCCGGTCACCCGGGGTCACCTGGTGCCGAAGCCGATCAACCTGTGCAGCAACGGCACCGTGGCGAACGAAAAGCCCGCGAACGCCCAGCCCACCACAACTGCGACGCAACAGACGGTGTGGAACGGTTATGCCTGGGTGACCATGCCCGTGACGCCTATGCCACGCCCCCCGGGCCGGTGGTTCATCGATCCGATACGCGGCAAACCGACGCTGGTAATTCGCCAGGGGCCGCGCCCGCAGGAATTCACACTCGAAATGGAAGGAGATCAGCTATACGTAAACGGCAAGCCCTACAGCATTTCTGAAAATACGCTGTGCCAGTAAGCACATTTCGGCACGGATAACTCGCATCAAGCCCTGCAGCGGGCACGGACGCCCGGGCAGGCCGGCACACTTTCAGGCGCAGGCCTGCATTCTCTCTCTGAAAATCATCGAGGGAATTAAAGAGGACGTAGCGATTATTTATTCTCTACGCCCCCTTTTTGGTGCCCCCTTTTTTTGAAAGAACGGGTCAATAGTAATGATTGACAATGCGGATTAAGGCTCGGATGATTGTAGTAACGCGTGATTCTAATGGCCAAAATACGGGCACTGCAGGTAATGTTGAATAAGAATCTAACAAAGAATGTGTGTATATTTGTGATAGCCAGCCTGTTTATATCACCGCAGGTTTATGCAGATATTACGGACATACTGGTTTATAAGGGCGAGCTGAGATTTGTATTACCCGTTGACCAGGCGCGCGATTCTATGCTGATCCAGTACCGTTCTAAAACAAGGGATATTGTACGCATAGTGATCGACCGCCTGATGCTAACCAATATGGATACGAACAAGTCTTACAGGTTGCATGACCGTACAGCCAGCCTGGTCAATCATGTCGACAATGAAGGTTACTGGACTACAGACATTCTCTACAACGGTCTGAATCTTACGAATGCGAGTCACCGTGTAGAAGGAAGGGCCACTCTGTATCTGATTGGGTCACAGCGATCAAGAAATTTTAACGTTTATCTGCGGCCCGAAAGAATCTGGGAACCGTCGCATTCAACGATCGACTGGAGTACAGGCGAATAGATCCTTGCCTTGCTGAAATCCAGCGCTAACACTGTCAGGCATTCTGTCAATCGATTTTCAATAAAGGCGCTGTAAAAGGGGTCGAAGAAAAACATACAGGCTCAGGTCCTTATACTTTCTCACCAGTCCTAATAATCGTCAAACAGGTCTTCCGGCTCCGGATCAGGGTCAGACTCAACGTCTGAACTAGCCGCCTGAATGCCATTTGCAGCGATTGCAATTGGTATGCAAAGCGGCAATAAGAAAGGTATGACACAAGTAATAAGCAGGATAACCATGGCGGTGATAAGTGCAGCATCAACAATCAATGCCAGGGGTATGAGCAGTACGACGGCTGGACTGAAACGTTGTTCAGTCTGCGTGTATGAACCAAATGCATGTTCATCCAGTCCACCGTACATATCCATCGGAGCACCGAATACAAGATAGCGTCCCGTATCGTGCTGCAGCAGGGTTATAACAGGCTGATCGAGTGGCTCAGGGTAAATCGCATACAGCGCCTCGGTAATATCAGGTGCATCGGAGTGGATTTCAGAAATTGGTACTGAATTCTCGCCTGCTTCAAGGTAACGGCTACAAAACGGGGATTCATCACTTAATCCAGCTTCAAGACCTTCGATCACAGCGGTCTGGTTATTTAGCGTGTTAGATATTTGTTGAAGATCGATAGTCAGTTCTTCAGTCTTTGTATCGGTCTGGCTGCTTAATATGATGCACATGCGGACATAACGATTGTCTTCAATTGCAGCAAACTCGATGCCTTCCACGTTCCAGTGATGGGTTACTGTTTCGGCAGTACTCTCAATGTATTCAATGGCTTTTTGCGTAGTGCATCCAATGAGGCCAATAGAGCTGTAGACTACAACTAACAGTCGTAACAGCTTTTTCATTTTGCACACCTTGATTCCCTTGATGTATATAGGGAATTTAATCAACAAGACTTGTATTACACAACCAATTCCTGCAATGTATTGATATGCAAATCCTTTAGTAGTGCAATGTAATACCATGTCACAAACAAAGCAGATTATTAATACCTTGAAAAAGGAACTGCGCAAGCAGGGGATCAACTACAGGCAGGTGGCACAAAAGCTGAAGCTGTCCGAGGCCAGCGTCAAAAGGTTATTTGCGGAACACTCTTTTTCCCTCGACAGGCTCGGCAAGGTTTGTGAATTGCTGAACCTTGAAATTGCAGACCTGGTCCACGAGATGGAGAAAAATGTTGAACTCACGCAGCAGCTCACGCTGAAACAGGAAACCGAACTGGTGTCCGATATCAAGCTGCTGCTGATGTCCTACTTCCTGATGAACAAGCTCTCCTTCGAGGAGATCATCCGCATATATGATATTTCCATGACGGAAGGCATACGACTACTGGCAAAACTGGACCGCATGAAGATCATCGAACTACAACCGGGCAACCGCGTGAAACTCATGTTTGCGAAAGACTTCAGATTAATACCTGGCGGCCCGATTCAACAGTTTTACCAAAAAACAGTGCAGCAGGAATTCTTTAATTCTGCGTTCGATGGCAATGGTGAATTTCGCATCTATGTCTCGGGCTTTTTTTCGCGCGCAGCAAACGCTGAAATCATCAGGAAACTTAAGCAGTTGGAGAGGGATGCAAACGCGCTTATGCAGGATTCAGAGGAACTACCGCTTGAAGAACGTTTCGGCTGTACATTTATCATGGCAATCAGGCCATGGGAGGTGAAGGTATTTGACCAGCTGCGGCGCGTACCTAATGAAAAGAAATTTTAGTGATAACCAGGGCCTGCAGTGTAAAGACGTTATTCAGGCACGAATATGAGACATACTGTAATGAATAAATCGATCCAATATTCTTTGGTAGCATTACTCGTCATAGCATCCTTCAGTGCTGCTGGTGCAGATGCAGAGAGCATTCAAAACGAGATCGGAACTTTCTTTTCCAGCGGCCTGGGCAGTGTTGTATTCGCTCTCCTGCTATTACTGGCCCTGTTGTGGCTCCTGCTTCCGCTCGCAGTATTTGGGCTCAAGCGCAAGCTCAAATATTTAATCGAGGAAAATACCAAAACCAACAGGATACTGACCGGGCTCAGGAATGACTTTACCGCATTAACCGTGGAAGAAATCAACACGGCTGACACTGCGCAAGCCGAGAGAAGCTCTGATGTGGACGCAAGCAATGAATTGATGCAGAAGTATGACGATTTAGCCCGTGTCAGTGAAGAAACGAACAAGCTACTCGCTGAGATCAGGGACATCCTGGCCGCACTAAGCGTGGAAGAAACTCCCGAGGCTGACACTGGGCAGACCGAGAGAACTGCTGAGGCAAACATAACAGCAGAACTGTATAAAGAAGTAAAATTCGACCCCTAGAGAAACAAACCGGGTCAGAGAACAATTAACTTAAATATTAGAAAAAAATGCTCTCTGACCCGGTTTTTCTGACTGTCCCCGGAATTCACGTTTGCACTGAGTAAAGTGAGCAAAGGGATCTGTCCCCATTAATCCGTGGTTAAAATTAAATTCCTCCGTCATCTTTTATTCTGAGGGAACGTCATGTTTTCATTTCTCTTTAATCAAGTTCAAGGACAGCAGTGTTAAAAATATTGCTATTGACGGAATCATGGATATGTGGGGTGCGTCCTCTAAATACTCACGCCCTTCTGCAATCATCGACCCCCAGCTCGGTTGAGGTGGCGGCACACTTAATCCCAGAAAACCAAGCGCCCCCTCCGCAACCACCATTGTTGCCATAACCGTTAAAAAAAAGCTGGCCACCGCCGGAAAAATATTCGGGATAACATGACGCATCAGTATTTGACTATGATTTACACCCAATGATTTTGCCGCAGTAACATATTCCATATTCGCTATTAACAATACCTGGCCACGGACAATGCGTGCAAAAACAGGAATAGACAACACGCCCATCACCAGAATTACATTCACTAAAGATGACCCGAGATACGTCACAGCCAATAACGCGAAAATTAACGCCGGGAAAGCAAGCATTGTGTCCATTATGACCAGCGCCAACTGCTCCAGCCAACCACGAAAATACCCCGCCAACAATCCTAAACCTCCACCGACAAGCAAGCCTATCAATGGTGATGCGATCGCTACAGCGAGTGAAACTTGCGCACCATGGACCACTCTGGAAAGTATATCCCGCCCCATGCCATCCGTCCCCAGCCAGTTTGACTCATTGGGAAACTGCGCTTCATTAAAAAAATCCATATTCTCAAATGAAGCCAATGGCAACCATGGCGTACTGACAGTAAGGGATGTCAACAAAACCAGCCAAACCAGTGCTAAATAACGAAACACCTTCATCTTTGTCTCTCTACACCACGCGCTTGCGGGTAAAGAATAAGATAAAGCGCATCTACTAACATATTGACTATGATGTAAACCAGCGCAACTACAAGCACGATCCCTTGAACTAGAAATAGATCTTTTGCATATACCGCTCCTACCAGGAGACGCCCCATCCCCGGCAATGCAAAAAGCGTTTCAACAATTACGACTCCCCCGATAAGATGGCCGATATTGAGACCGATAACGGTAATTAGAGTTACTAAAGAAGGCCTTAGCACATGCCTGATCATAACGCCCCACTTTGGCACGCCTTTCGCCCTGGCTGTCAATACAAACGGCCGCTTCAGGGTTTCTACCATATCGGTACGCAAGATCCGAAAATAAACCGGCGCCTCAACCAGTGCTAAAGCAAGAGCGGGAAGAAACAGCGACGATAAGTGCGCGATGACACCTTCGCTCCACAGCCTGTATCCTGTTGCCGGAAACCAGTCCAGCAAAAGTGCGAAAAAAAGAATCAGAAATAGCCCCAGGGAAAAACTTGGTATAGAGATCAACCCCAGAGCAATAAAGGAGCAGGTGCGATCTAACCAGGTACCCACCCTGCTCACAGCCAGAACCGAAACGAATAATGCCAATAAGAGTGCTAATACCTGGGCATAAAGCATCAGCTCAAAAGAAACGAGAAAACGCTCCGCGATGAGCTGAGCTACTGGTTGCCCGGTCTGAAGTGAAACACCCAGGTCACCTCTCACCGCAGCACCAAGCCACTTCGAAAACCGGTGCAACAGCGGCTGATCAAGCGCCAGTTCCTCGCGCAGTTGCGCAAGCTCCTCTTGTGATGCGTTTTCGCCGAGGACCATGACAGCCAGGTCCCCCGGAACCAATAACGTCATCGCCTGGGTTAAAAGAAGCACCAGGAATAGCACGAAAGTTAGCCGAAGCGCCTTTTGCGTCCAACCGGTCCACATCATTTATTTTTTATCTAGAGAAAGGTTGCGCACGTCGATCAAACCACCGAGAAGCCCCATGTCCCCGAGCACTTCAGGACTGGCTATCACATAGTAACTGTTTTGAACCAGATAGAGTAAAGGTAAATCATGGGCTATTTTATCCGCGATTTGACAATAATATTTTTGCCTGGCCTCTTTATCCTGTACCGTCCCCGCCTGCAGGATTAAATCATCCAGCTCCGGTGAATTATAAGAAACAACATTAAAGGGACTCTTTGAATGAAACAAGGCATAAAGATCTGCGTCAGGGTCGCGCGAATCTCGAAAGCGCCATGCGCCGATTTCATAGTCCCGCTTTAACATCTTGCTCAATAAAGCACCCTGACTCACCGGCTCCAGGGTCACATCGATACCCGCCTGCCCCCAATAGTATTGAAAGATCTGCGCTGTCTTTCTGCCTCTGGGTGTTGCCGTATGTGTGAAAGTGAGATTAACCGGTTTTCCATAATCTTTTAATAGCGCCCTGGCCTTTTCCGGATCAAATGCAGGATAAGCATCATCACCACATTGAATGAATCCGCCGTTTCCGAACGGGTCAGTCGCTTTTGGTGCCAATCCCTTATAGAGATGTTGCGCGTAGGCATCAAGATCTACCGCATAAGCCAATGCACGACGAACCCGCGCATCGGACAGATGCTCAGATTTCAGGTTTAACAGAAGCAAGCGCGCACCTGCTCCGGTGCGCTCAACAATCCTGAATCGACCCTGCTTTCTTGCTTTAAAAACGCTCGGCGCATCCAACGTCCAGACAAGATCCACATCACCACTGCGTACCGCGGCAAAACGAGTCTGCTGATCAGGCAACACATAATACTCGACCTGATCAACATTACTCGCCGGTATTCCTGACCAATGGCTATTAACACGCTCAACAATTATTCGATGCCCCGCCTCCCATGATTTAAATCCAAAGGGTCCGGTGCCGACTGGATGCCTGTTATAGTCATGTTCACTACTACTGATCGCCGCGGGAGAGCCGATTAATGAAACAACCGAAGGTTCTGCCAGCAATGCCGGCAAAGCAGCCCAGGCCCCTCCAAGGTTAAACTTTACCGAATAATCACTCACCACCTCGACACTTTTCAATTTGCGCAAAACGCCTCGACACGGGCACTTGTTGGCGGGATTTAGCAGGCGCTCAAAGTGAAACGCAACCGCTTCTGCATTAAACGGGGTACCATCATGAAAGCTAACATCTTTTCGCAATGTAGCAACCCAGGCAGCGCCGCCATCCACGGGTTTCAATGAAGTCGCGAGAGCGGGAACGATCTCACCCTTATCATCCAAAGTAATCAATGTATCGAAGAGAGCATGGGCAACTGTGAGTGTAGAAACACCCATCACGTTTGCTTTAATCGGATCAAAGCCCTTCACTTCAGACTCGATACCGATTTTTAACGTTTCAGCCTGAAGCGGACCCGAGACACTCAGAGCAAACAAAAGTAGAAAGAACGTATTTAGCAATGCCATTATTGGTGCACCCATTTACCACCATCAGCGTGTTAGCGCAAACTCCGCTGTTTTCACCTCTCCAGAGGACTCCTGGCCGTCGTGAATAAAGGGGTCTGATCCCTTTACCCATGCTTTGGAATAGTAAGTATTGAGCACCTTATCGCATCATCGCCGAAAAATATATCAGCTCCCCTTTTTTCCCTTGTCCCATTGTCCATTGAATCAATCTGGTGCATGAGCACATCGCCTCCCTTCCCTTTAACAAGCTAATTACCGTTAGTCACCGATTAGATACCGTTTGTCAGTGGAATCCGAACTCCTTCAGGGCAAAAGGATATAGTTAATCACTAACTGTTTATGCAATTTTTTCTTTATTAGCGTTTGTTAATATGAGGTTTAGGGCATGAATATGTTGAATAGAGTAATACTGTACAGTCTTTTGCTAATGCTGCCGGCCCCCCACGACATTAATGCCGACCAGGTTAAACCCATTAGCGTTATGATGAATCCCTTAGCATTCCAGAAACTCGATCAGTCCAGAGAATCGATTGATGCCGATATGCAGTCATGCGAGTCGGATAATGTCGCAGTAATAACCATCTACTCGAAAACTGGTAAAGCCCAAATCGGAATCGATGTGAAAGTAGATAGCAGCCCTGTCGGCAGTTTGACGACTCATTTCCCTGATGCAGG
>CALLCZ010000135.1 GCA_937998645.1 uncultured Gammaproteobacteria bacterium | reverse complement strand
CCCGACCTCTGCTAATATCACAAGACGCAACAGTAGTTCGACATACCAGATCACCGTCTGGGCGACGAGTAATGCTGGTTCGAGCGCATCACTCGACGCCGTGGTGCGTATTGCCGCCACAAGCGACCCCGCCTACACGATTCTGTCCTGGCGCGCGCCGGCACGATCAATAACCGACACTACCAGTTGACACTGTTTTATATAATCACGCTATGGACATGAAAACCCGATTCAAGCTCACCACTCCGTTTTTACACACGCTGACAGACTTCTGGTCCTGGTGGATAGCTGAGCTGGGCGGCATTCTGCCCAAGAGCGTTCGTGCTGCCATCCTCCCGAGTGTGGAACGCCTGTACCTGGAACTGAACGATCAGAACGTGATTGCCAGCCGTGTCACGAGTGAGTCAACCCAGGAGATAGGCCGCTATCCGCTGACAGCAGAGCAACTGCAGGCCGAGCAGGCGCAGGAACTGGAAGAGCTGGCAAACCGCGCCCGCGAAGTGGTGCTGTGTCTGCCCGCAGACAAGGTGCTGACCAAGACACTCACCCTGCCGCTGGTCGCTGAAGAAAACCTGCGTGAGGTGCTGGGTTTCGAGATGGACCGCCAGACGCCATTCAGCCTTGAACAGGTCTACTACGATCACATACTTACTGCACGTGATTCGAAAAAAAACACCCTCACCCTTAAGCTGGTCGTAACGCCGCGACTGTTTCTCGACAAGCTGCTCACACATCTCGACGACATCGGATTTCACCCCCACCAGGCCACCATCTGCAGGGAAAATACCGGTCAACCACAAGCAGTCAACCTGCTTCCTAAAGAAGCTCGGCAGCGCCGGCCGGACACAGCTCGCTATCTTAATCTCGCCCTGGGGGTGCTGGCGCTGGCACTGCTGCTTGGAGCCATTGCCCTGCCCCTGATGAACAAGCTTCATGTCATCAATGCGCTGGAAGCCAGGGTGGAACTGGTCTCCGCGAAGGCCGAGGTAACACGGCGACTGCGCGAAGAAGTCGAGCAACTGGGCATGGACTCGCGATTTCTGCTGGAAAAGAAACAGGCCACGCCGCTGACGCTCGAGACCATCAATGAACTGACGCGCATCCTCCCGGATGACACCTGGATCAACCGGCTGAATATCAAGGGACAGGAGGTAGAGATCCAGGGCCAGTCTGCATCGGCAGCAGCACTCATTCCGCTGATTGAGTCTTCCGACAGTCTGCGCAACCCCCGTTTTCGCTCACCGGTGACCAAGATACCGCGCCTGAATACCGAACGTTTTCACCTGTCCGCAGAAGTGGCAAAGGAGCCTGCCTCATGATGGATTCGTTAACGCAAAAACAACGTCAGTCGCTGGCACTGGCAATCCTGGCACTGGCTGTAGTCATGATCTTCACATTAACAGTCGCACCATTATGGGCTGTCAACCAGCATTACCTGGACACCATCGACAACCTCGACAACCGCCTGCAGATACTTCAGCGCGCTGCATCTTCGGGCAGCAGCTTGCGCTCACAACACGATCAACTGAAACGATCAATGGCCAGCAATCGCCATTACCTGAAAAGTACCAGTGAAGCACTGGCTGCAGCCAACCTGCAGGGAATCGTCAAACGAGTCACGGGGTCGACAGGCATGGAAGTGCTCAGCACCCAGATCCTGCCTGCAGGCGAAGAAGCTGGATTCATCCGTGTTGCACTGAAAGTGCGCATGCGCGGCGGACTGGATAATACGGTCAAGGTATTCCACGCCCTGGAGACCGGACAGCCGTACCTGTTTCTGGATAATGTCTCGATCCTCGGCCGTGCCCAGCGCAACTACGGCAAGTTAAAGCTCAAAGGCAAAGCCAGCCCCGGCTATTTGCTCAATGTGGATTTTGATCTCATTGGCTACATGCAGAAACAATCATGAATAAGTTCTCAATCGGCAATCACCTGACACCTTACCTGCTGGCCGCCTGCACGCTGACAGCGGGCACCCTTGCACTCGAGAGCAGTAACCTGGTGCAGACACAGGGCGACACCTCGCGCACGACTCAGCCTGATGCTAAGCGCACTGAACGAGCAAACTTTGCTGCACCGGGGATTGCGGCATTCAGTGAAATCACGGAGCGCCCCTTATTCAACGAAGATCGCGAGCCGCCAGCCGAGCCGGTCACAACGGTGGCAGCGGTGAAGACATCACTACTGCGTCTGCAACTGGAAGGCGTGGCCATTACGCCCGGGGCAAAAATTGCCGTGCTGCGCGATACCTCCAGCAACAAGATGTTGCACCTGGCAACAGGCGACAGCCACCAGGGCTGGGAACTTACCTCCATTACCGATACCATGGCTACATTCAAGCGTGGAGAACAAGCCCAGGAACTAACGCTGAAAAAAAAGTAGAACACCGGCGGTAAATAAAATTTATTAAACAGGAATCGATCTGACGGCCAGCGACTTTCATGGCGACATCGATGCTCGCAACTAGCCCGCATTTCTCACCAGGCGGCGTCGAATACTGATAAAGCATTGGTCTCTTTGAAGAAAACCCGGGTGATCAAAATACAGTGTGTTTTTCAAGCATGCCTATCACTGTTCAGGCTGGTCTTCGCGTCCGTAAGCTTGCTCTTCACTCAAACCGTAGCTATTGCT
Organism: uncultured Gammaproteobacteria bacterium; assembly: GCA_937998645.1. Lineage (GTDB taxonomy): Bacteria > Pseudomonadota > Gammaproteobacteria > SZUA-229 > SZUA-229 > JABDQW01. The sequence goes on along the minus strand of CALLCZ010000135.1, from coordinate 22,404 downwards.
ACGCTTTTCGCTCCAGAGCGGCGCTTACGAACACGAATCCTGCGCCTGCTCCCGTGATCTCTGGTGAGAAATCCGGGCTAGCTTCCGATAATGGACTTGATTTTTGTTAGCAGGTCGGATTCATTGGGTGGTTTGATGAGATAGTCGCTCGCGCCCTGGCGTTCTGCCCATACCCTGTCGGTTTCCTGGTCCTTGCTGGTAAGCATGATTACAGGGATATGGCTGGTTTCCGGATTCCTGGTGATTTGCCGTGTGGCCTGAAAGCCGTTGAGGTTTGGCATCACCACATCCATAAGGATAATATCGGGCTTTTCACTGACGGCTTTCTCAACACCCTGTTCACCATCATCAGCAGTAATGATGTCATAGCCATTTTTAGCCAGAACTTTTGATAGCCCGTTCAATTGTGTCGGCGAGTCGTCAACGATTAATATCCGAGTCATTTTTAATGCTTTCTTATTGTTATGTTACATAACTTATAGTTCAAATCAGGTGTAAATGTGAGCGGCAGGCTGCATTTTGGGGGGGTGTTGACAACAGGGGTGTCAGCAGGGGTAGGCGGTGAAAATCTGCCCGGTTCTTATCAGTCCCGGCCAAGATTGCATAATTGTTCAAAACCAGGCTGAAAATGGTGTAAGTTACGCATAATTTTTACCTGAGCAGGAGTAGAGGCAGTAATGAATTTCGATCAATTATGTGAATACGAAATTGAAAATGAACTTCAGTTTGTTGATATCGAGCACGGTTTTACCTATATCGAGATCAACAATGCCAAAGCGCATGCCACAATATCGACCTATTCGGGCCAGGTGCTGTCTTACCGGCCAAAAAGCCAGAAGGATGATTTGCTGTTTGTCAGTGACAGGGCGTACTACGAAGAAGGCAAGGCGATAAAAGGGGGTATTCCTGTCTGCTGGCCTTGGTTTGGCGCGGATCCTGATGATTTGGGACGGCCCGCACACGGTTTTGTACGCAACCGCCAATGGGAGGTCACTGGCAGCGAGTCACTCGCCAACGGTTCAACAAAAGTTATATTGGGTATGGTGGATAGCGATGAGACCCGTAAAATCTGGCCGCACACGTTCAAACTCAGTATCGAAATTACAGTCGGTGATTCATTGAAGGTTGCACTGGTTACGCGTAACTCAGGCGATGAGCGTATTACTATCAGCCAGGCGTTGCACACTTACTTCTATGTCGGTGATATCAGCAAGGTCCAGGTGCTCGGGCTCGATGGTATCGACTACCTCGACAAGGTGGACGGATTTGCCGAAAAAACTCAATCAGGCCCGGTTACGATTAATGGCGAAGTTGATCGTATCTACAAGGGTGTAACAGGCGAGCTGGTGATCGAAGATGAGTCACTTGGACGCAAGATCCGAATCGCATCCAGCGGCTGCAGTACTGCCGTGGTATGGAATCCATGGAGTGAAATTGCCGCATCGATGGGCGATCTTGACGATGACGACTACAAAAAAATGATCTGTGTTGAAACCGCAAATGCGGGTCCCGAGACAGTAGAGATAGCTGCAGACAGCGAGTACCGCCTGGAGGCGGAATACATCATCGAAAGCTAGGCCAGGGTCACTCGGCGTCAACCATTGGCGATTCGCCTGCATCGATCAGCCGCTTTGTTTCAGCATGCATCAACTCAACATAAATGCTGAAATATTGTTTTCTGTCCATTTCGCCCTGATCCAGGCAGCAGCATTCGACAGCATGGTTGAAGTCTCTGGCATACTCGGCATTGTCCCAGTCGACTGAATCCTGGTCTATGGGGGTGTGGTACCGGTCTACGAACAAGGCAGCTGAAGCCAGTGCCAGCCTGCGCAATACCTGTTCGAATAGCAGAGCGTCTACACATAATCGCGCTTCCTGTTCACCGGCTTCGTCGGCATCTTCCCAGCCTGAGATCACAACAGTCAAACCACTCAAGCGGGTTACTTCTTCGATTAACAGGGCGTCATCCGAAGGGATATCGAGGCCGTTATTCGACAGGCGAACTGGAATTCCGTGTTGCAGTTCAACATCGAATCCGTTGCTCAGGTTAATCCATCCGTTTTGCGTTGTATTATCAGTCATGTCAGTACCTCTGCGCAGTGATTATTGGCATGGACAGGGCTTCATCCATGCTGACTAAAATACTCCAAATATTCTTCAACATAAATAGCAAACATTCGTGCATTATCAGTAATGGTCTATATGCGTTAGTTATGTTTCGGAGCTAACGGATATTCATCAATAAGCCAGACTGAGAATCGTGAGATGTATCCTTGGTGGTGGTGTCAGGAGATAGCCACTCTATTATATTACTGCTAGACTCATTGGTATGCGAGCATCGTGGAAGTTACTAATTCAAAGGAAATCAATCAATTGGCAATTGATTGCGGTGCTTTTGTTTGTCACGCTTCTGCCCGCACACTATCATTTGCATCATCATGACAGTGCTGAACCGGCTGCTCACGCACACAGTATCGACCTGCATTTAATTTCGGATGATGCTGGCCAGTCGCATCACGATGCAGACACCAGTATCTTCGCCGCAACACCCGATGTAATTGCCAAGAAAGACAAGCCTGATTTATCTTTTTATATTCCGCTGGCAGTTTTGCTGGTTCTGATCCTGGCGCAAAATCATCAAAACAGGATCAGGCCTGACCAGAGTAATCAATGTCTGAAACCTCATTACCCCTATTTTTCTCCGCCGTTACGCGCACCGCCTCTTAGCTAGTCCTGTCTTTTCCTCGCTCAAGTCACAGGCCTGGTCTGTTTGTATGCCTGTCTGATTTGTCTGTAATTGATCGACCTGTCTAAACAAACGGTCGATGATCGATATTGGAGAATTGATGCTATGCGTCAATTGTTTATTTACCTGTTGCTCGTGTCGGCATCATCGGTGTATGCAGCTGATGAAGATGCACGCATTGGCCTGACGCTGGATCAGGCCATCGTTAATGTGCTGGAACATAACCCTCAACTGATTGCGGCCGACTTTGAAGCAAAGGCTGCGGCAGCACGTATTCGTGCTGCACGATTGACGCCCGCATTTCAAACCTCGATTGAATTTGAAAATTTTGGCGGTAGCGGGATTCTAAGCGGGACCGATATTCTTGAATCAACGCTCAGCCTGTCAAAAGTTCTTGAGCTCGGTGATAAAGCAAAATTGCGCGGTGATGTCGCGCAAAACGAGGCCATGATCCTGCATAACGAACAGTACGCCATGCGTCTTGACCTGCTGGCGGATACCACCAGGCGCTTTTTACAGATTGTGGCTGACCAGGAGCGCCTTGTAATCGAGCAAGATTCTTTGGAGCTTGCAGAGCGCACACATGATTTTGTCGAGCTGCGGGTTAAGGCGGGCAAGCTGCCTAATGTCGAACTTGAAAGATCACGGATAGTGTTGGCGAAAAAGAAACTGGAACTCGAGCATGCCAGGCATACACTGACAACCTCGCGTTTAAAACTGGCAACACTGTGGGGCGATACACAAACACAATTTAGTACCGCAGATGCCGACCTGTTTAACATAGAACAGGCTGAGCCATTCGAAACACTGGTCCGGTTACTGGAGCGCAACCCTGACCTGGTGCGATTTGCAACTGAAAGCCGGCTGGCAGAGACGCGCGTTCAACTGGCAAGTTCGCGAAAAAAAGCGGATATTGAAATTGCCGGTGGTGTGCGCCACTTTAACCTGACGGATGACACCGGCCTGGTTATGTCGCTCAAAATACCTTTTGGAAACAAATCACGCGCAGCGCCAAAAGTCGAAGAAGCGGAAATGACCAGTCTGCGTAACCCGTACAAGCTGGAACAACGCCGGCTCGAATTGTATGCCACCTTGTTCGAGGTTCACCAGGAACTCATACATGCGATAGAAGCAGAATCGACTTACCGTAAAACCATTATTCCACTGGCTGAAAGCACGCTGAAGGATTATGAGAAAGGTTATGCCGCCGGGCGTTATTCCTTACTTGAACTCAACGTGGCGCAACGTATATTGCTTGACTCAAAACGCGAGCACATCATTGCCGCAGCAGATTACCACCGATATCGAATCGAAATTGATCGCCTGACCGGCGCCGGTCTGGCAACAGGAGCCGAACCATGAAAAGTAGCGTGAGTTCTTATTCAATCACTATTACTGTCATTAGTGTAATGCTCTTTATGCTAGCGGGGTGGTTAATGCTCCCGGACAGTTATGCAAGTGATCCGCACCATGATGAGCATGCGCATCATGATGATGAAGTGAAGGAAGCCAAAGGGCCGCACGGTGGTCGGTTGCTGGTGCAGGACGACTTTAGCCTGGAGGTAAGCATTTATGAAACGGGCCTGCCGCCTGAATTTCGTGTATATGCCTACAAAAATAAACAGCCCATTGCGCCCGAAAATCTTACGCTTGATATCGAGTTGAAACGACTGGGTGACAAGCTTGATCGCATTCAATTCACACCACAGCAAGACTATCTTCGTGGTGATACCGTTATATACGAGCCGCATTCCTTTGAAGTCAGTGTAAATGCCGGGCACCAGGGCAAGTCCTATTCCTGGCATTACGATAGCTTCGAAGGCCGTACCCATATACCTGGAAACATCGCCCAGGAAATGGGAATACGAACAGAGGCCGTGGGTCCGGTCACCCTGACTGAAACCAGGACACTGACTGGCCGCGTGCAAACAAATCCAAACCGGCTCTCGCGTGTGCGTCCGCGCTTTGCTGGTGTGATAAAAGCGATCCGCCACGAACTTGGCGACGTGGTTCGTGCCGGCGATATTCTTGCGACAGTACAGAGTAATGAGAGCTTGCAGGAATATCATGTGCAGGCGCCAATCGACGGCCTGATTGTGAAACGAGATGTCCAGGTCGGTGAAGCGACCGGTGATGACCCCCTGTTCGTTATCGTTGATCTCTCTGAAGTCTGGGTAGAGCTGGATGTCTTCGTTCGTGACCTGGACCTTATTAAAAAAGGCCAGGCGGTTATGGTCGAGTCGCTTGACGGCAACTACCGGAAAACTGCTCACATCGATTGGGTGTCGCCGTTAACTGCACATGCCAGTCAGAGTGTGCGTGTCCGTGTCATTGTTGCAAATGAAGACGGTGTATTGCGCCCCGGTCAGTTTATCCGTGGCCACGTTACCGTGGCTGAACACGATGTTTCACTTGCAGTGCGCCAGGCGGCATTGCAGCGTTTTCGTGACTTCCAGGTTGTGTTTTCACGTTTCGATGATGTTTATGAAGTGCGCATGCTGGAGTTGGGCCGGCAAAACCATGAGTGGGTCGAAGTGCTGGGCGGTATTGAAGCCGGGACACAGTACGTCACTGAAAACAGTTACCTGATCAAGGCAGACATCGAGAAGTCCGGCGCCAGTCACGACCATTAAGGGATGCACCAATGTTGAATCGTATTATAAGTTTTTCATTAGCGCACCGCTGGCTGGTGCTGCTTGCTGCAGTCGGCTCTACGCTATTGGGTATGTATAACTTTAGCCGCCTGCCTATCGATGCGGTGCCTGATATTACCAACGTGCAGGTGCAGATCAATGCCGAAGCCCCCGGTTATTCGCCGCTGGAGGCAGAACAGAGGATTACGTTTCCGATAGAGACCGCAATGGCGGGTCTGCCGCACCTTGACTATACACGTTCTGTTTCCCGCTATGGCCTGTCACAGACCACGGTCGTATTCAAGGATGGCACAGACATTTATCTCGCCCGCCAGCTGGTCAATGAGCGACTCAGTGAAGTCAAGGAACGATTACCCGAAGGTATCGAGCCGGCATTGGGGCCGATTGCCACCGGGCTTGGCGAAATCTTTATGTATACCGTGGGCAGTACCGAAGGCAGCGAACACGATGCCATGTCGCTGCGAACCGTGCAGGACTGGATTGTGCGTCCGCAACTTCGACACACGCCAGGCGTGGTCGAAGTGAATACCATCGGCGGATACAGCAAGCAATTTCATGTGCTGCCTGATCCTGACAAGTTACTGGCTTTCGATCTGACCTTGCAGGATGTAATGACGGCGCTGGTGCGCAACAATGCCAATACCGGGGCCGGTTATATTGAACGCTCCGGCGCCCAGTACCTGATTCGCTCGCCCGGTCAGATAACCACACTCGATGATCTTAAACGCATCACCATTGCCAGGCGACAGGGTGTCCCCGTGACCATCGAGGATGTTGCTGATATTCAACTGGGCAGTGAACTGCGCAGTGGTGCGGCCACGCAAAATGGTAAAGAGGTGGTTCTCGGTACCGTATTCATGTTGATCGGTGAGAACAGTCGCCAGGTTGCACAGGCCGCGGCTGAACGCCTGCAGGCCATCAAGACCTCGTTGCCTGAGGGTGTGGAGCTCACGCCGCTTTATGATCGTACCTCGCTGGTCGACAAGACCATCGCAACCGTGACAAAAAACCTCGCCGAAGGCGCCTTGCTGGTGATCGTTATTCTGTTTCTGCTGCTGGGCAACTGGCGCGCCGCCCTGCTGACCGCAGCCGTGATTCCATTGGCGATGCTGATGACGATCACCGGCATGGTTGAGTCTCGAACTTCCGGCAACCTGATGAGCCTGGGCGCACTGGATTTCGGACTGATCGTCGATGGTGCGGTTATCATTGTGGAAAACTGTCTGCGTCATCTGGCTGAATATCAACGCATGCATGGCGATCCGCCTGATTTGAAAGAACGCCTGCGCCTTGTGCATGAAGCCACTGTGGAGGTTGTTCGCCCCAGTGTGTTTGGCGTCATCATCATCCTGATCGTGTATGTTCCCATCTTTGCCCTCGGCGGCGTGGAAGGAAAAATGTTCCACCCGATGGCTTTGACGGTAATCACTGCATTAACATCCGCATTAATCCTGTCGTTAACCGTGGTGCCTGCCAGTGTCGCGCTGTTTGTGCGCGGACGTGTCAGGGAGAAGGAAAACCGCGTGATGCACTGGTTGCGCCAGATCTATATGCCGGCATTGCACTTTGTTCTGCGGCATCGCTGGCCGGTGGTGGTGTCTGCCGTTGCCCTGGTGGTGCTGGCCGGCGTGCAGGCAACCCGCTTGGGTACCGAGTTCGTTCCCAGTCTCGATGAAGGTGATATTGCGCTGCACGCATTGAGAATACCCGGAACCAGCCTGAGCCAGGCGGTTGAAATGCAGACAGTGCTGGAAGCACGGCTGCGTGAATTTGCAGAAGTCTCGCACGTGTTTACCAAGATCGGTACCGCGGAAGTGGCAACAGACCCGATGCCGCCGAATGTTGCCGACACCTTTGTCATTATGAAGCCCCGCGAGGCATGGCCCGATCCGCGCAAGTCCAAGGCTGTGCTGGTTGCTGAAATGGAAGCCGCCGCCAGAAAAATTCCTGGTAACCGCTATGAATTCACCCAGCCCATCCAGATGCGTTTCAATGAACTTATTGCCGGCGTGCGTACCGACCTGGCAGTAAAAATATATGGCGATGATTTTGATACCCTGGTCGAGCTGGCTGAACAAGTCGAAAAAATCGTGGCCACAGTGCCCGGTGCCTCTGATGTGCGTGCAGAACAGGCAGGCGGTTTACCCATGCTGACAGTGACGCCCGATAGAGAGAAGCTGGCCTACTATGGACTGGATGTTGCAACGATTCAGCACACGTTGCGCATGGCTGTCGGAGGTGAAACCGTTGGACAGATATTCGAAGGCGACCGGCGTTTTGACCTGGTAGTCCGTTTACCCGAAAGCATAAGAACAGACCTGGAGGCGTTAAAGCGCTTGCCGATACGTTTACCCGATACCAACCAGCATGAAATCAGCGGGGATGCGGATATGCTGGGTGTGGCACGTGCCCCGGCCGAAGCCATCCCTCTGATTGAAGTGGCGGATATCAGTTTTACCCTGGGCCCCAATCAAATCAGTCGTGAAAACGGCAAACGTCGCGTATTTGTCACGGCCAATGTGCGTGGACGGGACCTGGGTAGTTTTGTCAGTGACGTGCAGCAGGCCATGCAAACCCGTATGAAAATTCCTCCCGGTTACTGGCTGGACTATGGCGGTACCTTTGAACAATTGATATCAGCTTCAAGACGTTTGTCTGTCGTCGTTCCGTTGACCTTGTTAATCATCTTTGGACTGTTGTTCATGGCTTTTAACTCGGCCAAGGATGCAGCACTGGTCTTTACCGGCGTGCCCCTGGCTTTAACCGGAGGTGTCGCCGCACTGGCGTTACGCGATCTGCCTTTATCCATCTCCGCTGCGATTGGCTTCATTGCCCTGTCAGGCGTCGCCGTATTAAACGGAGTAGTGATGCTGTCGTTTATTCGTGATTTACGTACCAGAGGTGTGGCGCTGGAAACAGCGGTCATCGAAGGCGCCCTGACCCGCCTGCGACCGGTGTTAATGACCGCCCTGGTCGCAAGTCTCGGTTTTGTGCCCATGGCTTTGAATATAGGCACCGGCGCAGAAGTGCAGCGCCCGCTGGCCACGGTGGTCATCGGCGGAGTTATCTCATCAACGCTGCTGACACTGCTGGTGCTGCCGGTATTGTACCGCCTGGCGTATCGAGACTGACTGGATTGCTATATTGCCGGTTTCATCAACCTTTTATTGAACCCTGTTCGCTTTCCAGTATGTATCGCTCCAGTATGGGTCTTCCAGATTAGAAATCATTACACCCTTGCTGGTAGAAACATGAAGAAAATTGCCCTTGTCTATATACATACCAACGTGACGGGTAAATATCCCTGTTTTGAAAAATACTAGATCACCGGCTTTGAGTTTTTCTTGTTGTATGGCCTGGCCAGTCTTTGACTGATGTTCCGTAGATCGAGGCATATTAATACCAAGTTTTGTCCGATAGGTTTGATAAACCAGTCCAGAACAGTCAATGCCGTTTTTGGTTGTGCCTCCCATGCGGTGTTGTACATGGCGCCAGTCGCTATATTGTTGATTAAGTATCTGTTTTACTTTATCTGAATCGTTTAGATCAACGCGTGTTTCTGAAACTTTTATCGATGGATCACTTGAGCTGTAATAGGGCGCTGATGAGCAGGATGTCAGCAGGATTGTGAAAACAGCTACAACGACCAGTTTATTCATACGAAGAATACTAGTTGAAAAAGACTGGTTTGCCAGACACCGGGAGATGCTTAAGTGAAGCTGATCGCTGAAAGCTAATAAATGACGAGTTTCTGATCAAGACATGGGGCTGAAGGTCGGTTCACACATTCAGGACAGTCAGGCTACTGTTACAAATCTATACATACCAGGAACTCGGATTAATTTATATTTAATGACTGTGGGGCGCTGTCTGGTCTGGCCCCGGTTTTACGTTTTATGACTTGATCTACATCAACTCATACTACTGCCTGAAGTAATATAGCTTTCGAAATCGCGCATGAATATTGCATATAAGAAAGCATTAGTTAAATTTCAAAAAAAGGATACAACATGAATAAAGTACATCTTGTTCTGGCATCAATTGTGCTCGGCTATTCAGCCAATGCTTATTCAGCTAACGTAAACGTATATGACAATGCTTTCAGTTATAATGCTGCGGTAGGGAGTGAGTTATTCCGTATAGACTTCAATGATTCCCCTGACAAAATCGTAGATGGAAGTACTATAAGCCCACATGCAATATTCGGTTCTCCGGAAGCAAGTGATCCTGCTACAGTGTTATGGAGCTCAAACGCACTGACAGATGCGGGCTCGACCGTGGCTTCTAATTTAGTTGGTCCATTGAGCATCGATTTTACAGACTCATCTATTTTCAATTTCTCGCTCACATTTAGTTCTGCAGGCGTGCAAGAGACCATAGAATTATATGATGATACGGATACATTGCTTGCGAGTGTCTTATCACCAAATGTAAACGGTTTCTTTGGGCTTACATCTGATGTAGCGATAGATTATGTGATTATCCGAAACGGTATATTTCCTGACGTCGGTAATGATCGCTTCTTTATTGATAATCTCAGTGCGGATACAGTCGTGCCTGTTCCAGCTGCTGTCTGGTTATTTAGTTCCGGTCTTGTTGGCTTGCTCGGTTTTGCAAGACGAAATAAGGTATAACCGTTGATAATTTGTCAAATGCGGCTCCTTCGGGAGCCGTTTTTATTTGCTCTGACGGTTGGCTCATGGCCGGGAGCTATCGGTCGAGTGACTTGGGTTGAATTTATGCATGGGAGTCTGCTGATCACCCAAGAAAGACATTAAGTAATAAATAATTCTGTAATTGACAGATGTCATTTTACACACATAAGGATTCTGCTAAATTTTTGCTCGCAATATGCAATAAAGGTTAACTTATGGAAGGTAAAATTGGTATGTATAAAAAAGTTAGAAGTGCTTTTATATTAATGCTCGGTATTGTATCTGTGGGCTTATTTCAGCCCGTGAATGCGGATTGGGCGATTGACTCTGATGGAGGGGTTTCTCAGGGTGACCCGCAGGATATAGTGATAACCATGAAATCAAACCCTATGTCACATCCTGAGATGGCATGTCTTGCGGTGACATTTGCACGTTCACTATCTGGCGGTGCCAACGTAACATTATTTGTAACCCTTGATGGTGTATCACTTGCTGATGATTCAGTAGTAAGCAGTCGTCGTTTCAAATGTGATTTCCCAGGTCAAGATGGAGAAATATTAGAAATATCACTTAAAGAAAATCTTGAAGAATTTATCGGCGGAAATGATAACAATATGGTTGTTTGCCCGCTTTGCTGGAAATCCAGATATGGTGAGGAACTCCCTGATTATGGTGTTCTTCCTGGTGCAGAGGGAGTTGACCCTAAAGCGATTGGGAAAATGATGTTAGACGCTGATAAAATTCTTGATTTCTAAAGCATTTGATTAGAGCAGTCTAGTAAACATAGCAGCGGCCCCTTCGGGGCCGTTTTTGTTTGCGCTTACAGTCCGGTTCTGTCCGATCTAAGACGGCCGACTGAATTTGAGCAGAATTTCTCGATTTCTGGGTCTGTACTTCCGCTGATGACCCAAAACGGACATCTGGTAAACTGTAAAGAATATCGAATCATTTCAAGATAATTAACACATTCAATGGTTGATCAATATAAAAATCGACTACAAGTGCCTGTATTAGAGTTCTATTCGTGTATTTGCATGAATATTGCATGTGATTTCTGTACTTAAGTGTACAAAATAGTCAGGAGTGGGAAAATGAAATTTAAATTTTTAATGCGCAGTCTTTCAGTCTTGCTTGTATTTGTTGCATTTAATTCAAATGCTGCAGTTGTATATGAATACACAGGAAATAATTATACTCTTCTTTGGACTACGCCAAGTAATTTTGATACTTCAATGAGCATAACTGGAAGCTTCACTGTTGACTCGAAGCTTATAGATTTTAATGGTGACATAACTAATCAGGTAACCAGTTATAGTTTTTCAGATGGCATTACTACATATACAAATGCAGACCCAGAGGGTTCCACTCAATTTATTGTAAACACTGACAGCAATGGAAATATAACCAACTGGATTGTAGATATCTCTGATGTAGATACACTCTCACCAAACCTAGAACCTGGCGATATAGTCAACAGAATAACCACCCAGACCGGTGATGATTTTACTCAAGTGTATCAATGTGATTTTATAGTATCTGGCAGCTGTATATTTTCTCAAATTGACGGCGCATTTGCGGTACCAGGTAGCTGGTCTGTCGTTCCCGTTCCCGCAGCTGTATGGCTCTTCGGTTCTGGCTTGCTCGGCCTAATTGGTGTGGCAAGAAGAAAGAAATCATAACTGAATATGAAGTAATCAAACGCGGCCCCCAAGGGAGCCGTTTTTCGTTTTGCTGAACGACCGCAGCCGGTTTCTGACTGTCAGGCAATTCCTTCAAACGAATCAGATCAAGGCTTATAACAATAGAATTATTCTTCTCGTATAATACAACCATCGTGTAATTCCTTCTGTCCCGATTCCTGCGATTGGGTAGAATTGTTTTGGCTAGTTTAGATCATTTCAAAATCTTGATTTACATCAATATGTCTCACTTTTCTGTGTTCCAAAATCGTGTCTATAACCAAGCACTGGAGGTGAGAAATGTGGGATGGTCTGATGTTTCGCTACAGTAAGGCAGATTACCTGTGTTGGAATGGTGAACCACATTGGTTGGGCTGGGTAGTAATTATCTACTTGTTGTATAAAGTCTTACAGATGTTTTACAGGCTACTAGCCAATGAGTAGTCAAAACGAATACCCACTTATGGCTGCGGTTTCAACCGGTCGACTGATTTTGAGCAGAATATCCCGATTCCAGGGTCTGTACTACCGCTGTCGACCCATTGCGGACTGTCGGAATTCCTTGTAGAGATTGAATACTGGCCAGGCTGCAGCGCACACAGGATGACTTTTTCTGATGAGATACAAGAGCTAGCTGACCCGGACAAACGCGGCAGGCTGCTTCCTGGTTAGCTGGCTGGAGTTTTCCTGGATAAGGCAAGATCAGCGATTGCCAAGCGTGACTTTTGATGATGAAAACCGGGGGGAAGCATCAGTGAACTCGGACGATTAGTCGTCGGAACCAGGAAACCAGCAAGTTGATTCCCGGGCAACGGATCGTTTATTCTCTCTACGCGCATGAACATACAAGCCATAGGCTCGCCATACAGACTGAAAGACAAAAATGACGATAAAGCAATATTTAATTATCCTTCTGGCGCTTGTAACTGCATTGTTGAATGGGTGTGGGGCAACACCTACAATATACGATGCAAAACCCATAGATGAATCAAAGCAACTAGTACTTGGTGACGACGAAGTTTTGATTACGGGGAAAATAATTTTTATTGAGAATGGACAATCAAAGGCGCCGTACAGTCTGGGCAGACCAAGCTGGGCGCTGGGTGGAAGGGAAGTCTTGAGCGATCTGCATATTCCCTTTCTTTCCACTGAAAAAGATGGATCATTTTATTATGTAGTCCCGGCTGGAAAATATTTAATGAAATTTGTTGTCCCGTTTTATTACACTCCATATATTTACCCGGCTTTATACTTTGACGCACCGGAACCAAAAAATATTTACTATCTTGGCGTATTGATCATTGATATTGATACCACGAAGATGCTTGGCGGACTCTGGGGAAATTACATTAATTCATTAAATTATGTGGAAGTTAAGGATGATTTTTTTACTGCGCGGCAAATGTTATTGGAGAAGTTTCCAGAATTCGAAGACGAGAACATTCACAAGGAAATCATGGAACGCTTGCCCGGGAATTTCCCGACATTACAGAAAAGTTGAGCCTGACTGTAACTCTAGAAATTACATCACTACAAGCTGGAAAAGAACCATATGCAGACATGTTCAGGACTTTTTCGGGTAATAAACATCATCGTATTTATTGGGATAGCTGGAGGTTGCGCAACAACCAAGCAACACCAGCAGTCTCCAAAGTTGTCGCCGGATACGATTGCCATTGTTCCTGCCCGCTTTTTTCCGGAATCAAATCTTAATATTTATGCACAGGGTAAAGGTGCGGCGGCCGGTGAACTTGGAATACATGGAGTAGGAGAAGGTGCAGCTGTAGGCGCGGTTGCGCCGCTTAGTGATCCATACGGAGTCATGCTTTACCCAATCATAGCACCTTTTACGATCCTGGCTGGCGCACTTATAGGAGGGACAATCGGGACAGCACAGGGATTAATGCATGGACTACCAGCAGAAGATGCTCAGGCTGTTAGCGCGATGATTGATAATGCAATGGGGCGGTTGTATATTCAGGATCAGGTGGCGTCTCGTGTCGCAGAACAGGCCAATGCATTCGGATATAATGTTACCTATCTTCCAGATCTTGGGCCAACTACAATCGAGGAGCTACCAGGGTATCAGGACCTTGCATTAGAAGAATATGATGCAATCCTCGAATTATCTGTTACCAGTATTAAATTTGAAGCGCACAAAGGTGACCCACCACGACTTGGATTGGAGATGAAGTTGCGTAGCAGGGTAGTTGCATTATCTGGCAGTTCAATATCTGGAATTCGCTATATTGAATACAAGAGCCGACCACGGGTTATTGAAGAGTGGTCAGCAAACCAGGGGCAACTGATGGAAACAGAGTTTAATATTGGCTACAGCAAGCTCTCACAATATGTCGGCGAGATATTTTTTCTGCCCGCATCCATGAGATAGAGTAAATTCAAATTAAAGGGGACAGACTAAAGCGCCCCGGCTTTCATAAACACTCGGATAAGGGGATGCTAGCGACGAGAGTGATCTACAATAAAAGCATACATAGACCAATAATAGGCAAACGGTAGCGGCTCCTTAGGGAGTCTTTATTTTATATGACGATAGTCTGCAATTGGCCGCAATCTGCCTGTGGGGGGGGCAAATACGGGGCCTGAGAGGATGCTGACGACCCGTTAATGACTGTCGAAATTTTTCGAGCGAAACTAAAAAAGCCCGCTCCAGGCGGGCTTTTGTCATCAGTCAGTTTCTGACTTAACTATTTGGCCTGTGAAACAATGTAATCAACAGCAGCCTTGATTTCATCGTCAGACAATTGCGCCTGTCCGGCTTTTGGTGGCATGGCACCCTTGCCATTCAGTACAGAGTTGTAGAGAACATCCTTTCCCTGGGCGATTCGTGGAGCCCACGCAGCCTTGTCTTCGAGCTTTGGCGCACCGGCGGCACCAGTCATATGGCAGGCGACGCAAGCCTTTTGGTATGTAGCTGCACCATCAGCTATTACAGCACCAGAAGTGGCCATCATCAGGCTGGTAAAAATTACGGTGGCAGTTGATTTTTTCATTGAGTATTTCCTCCGTTGTACAATGCCTGCCCAGCAGGCGATAGAAAAATTAAAGGTTGAACCCAAGATAGTCCATCAATGCTGAACGAAAGCTGAACAAGCAGATGAGACGAGACCTGTGCAAGGAGAAAAAGGAGGCGAGAGAAGAGGGCAGATATATTTCCTTAAGCCATGTGCCAGATCAATCAATCATTAGCCTTTTTCTAACCCTTTCAGGTGTCGTTCCTGCTTATTCTGACTGGCTGCTTCAGGCCTTGATCTGTCGCTTTTTTTAACAGCTTATGGTGATTAGCTATACAGTCGTGGCGAAATCCAGCAATATTAAAAAATAGTTGAAACAGCATAAATGCTTATAGGAAGGGCTTTTAAGAGCGTTAAGTGATTCATTTATTCAACGAGTAGTAATTTCTGGCATGTGTTTTGCTCCAGTTGTAGTAACAGTCACAAAATAATGAGTGATTAACAATGGAACGCAAAAAATATTATCAGCTAGAAGACATAATATTTGAGTTAGTTGTATGGGTATCTATCATCGTTATTGTTTACTTTGATATCAAAGATACCTTTTAACTACAGCGCATAGATAAACATCACCTGGGATGCTGATTAATTTACCAGGTGTAATATGGAGCAATTAGCAGTATGTCAGCAATTGGCTGCTTGCCGGCTATCGCCCGGTAATCTGGCAATTGTCAGGCCGAACTTCTGAGAACAGCTACGGATATTCAGTGGGTAGTTGAAGCATGCAAATTGATTAAAGAAAGCATCCCTGCCTTCTCAGCCTATATATAGTATGAATTTGGCTTGATGTCTACATGGCCTGAGAAAATTGAATAGCCTTTATTCTGCTTCCTGCCGGGACTGTGTGAAAAATGAGTTCTATATAAAGATTCAAGTGTTGTGTCGATCAGTCGAAGTTGCTGTTGTTAGCAGGCCTTGTTAGTAATCCAGTTATACAGTCATTGACCGAGAAGTTCGGCTTCCATGGACAGGTAAACCTGGTAGGCATTGATACGGTTGCCTTCTTCAAATGCTGGCAGGTTCTTGAATCTTGACCAGTCGGCTTCGGCATAGGCTTCATCAAACGGTATAAATTCATCAACGGCTGCTCCCATTACTTCTCTTAGATATGCCAGGTAGGCGCGGGTTAGCGCGATGGTTTTCTCTGGGCTGGTTGAAGCAGGTCCATGGCCGGGTATTAAAGCGGTAAGGCCGCCGGTTTCCAGTCTGGTCAATGTGTCCAGCCAGTTCTTTGTATCCGCACTGCCGACAAAGGGGACACGGCCTTCGAAGATAATGTCACCGGAGAACAGGACCCTGTCGGGTTCAACCAGCATACCCAGGTCGCCATCTGAGTGAGCCTTGCCCATGTAATTAATGGTGAAGTTAACATCGCCCATGGTGAAGGTATTTGATTTCGATACGGTGACATCCGGCATTACCAGGCGCGTGTTTTCATTCACCCATGGGTCGAGCGAGAACTGGCGTTCTTCCAGGCGCTCTTTAGCGGCTTCGGACTGCAGGTATTTTTGTGCGCCTTCAGGTGCGCTGATTTCAGCGCCCATGTCTTCAAATACCTGCAGGCCATAGATGTGGTCGGCATGGAAATGGCTGACGATGACCTTGCGGATTGGCTGGTCGGTTATTTCGCGAATTTTGCTCACCAGCTTTTCGGCTAATGATGGCGTGCCCAGTGAATCAAAAATAACGACACCATCGCCAGTGATAACAAAACCTGCATTGGAGATGAAGCCTTCGTTGTCTGTCGCTATACCCGCAGCGCCTTCCACGTAATAGACGTGTTCAGATACTTGCCTGACTTCCATATCTACTGAAGTTGGTGCGTATTTGCCCGCGGCAGCAACGGCCTGGGCAATTAACAAAGAAACACAGAGGGTGAAAAGTTTATTGCATGTAAGCATGGTCTTCCTCGTATTGAAGCGTGATTATTTCAGCATCGCCCATTGGTACCAGTTCGACAAAACCATGAATGTCTTCAGGCTTGTAGCCCTGTGCTTCTGCGGCGAGTTTGCACATTTTCAGTTTTAATACCTCACCCGAAACCAGGCTTTCGGCACGTGTGAGCATTTTCTGGTAATTGCCGGTGTTTTCGATGGCAAAAAACTTTATTGCCGAACCATGTAATACCAGCACGATAGACTGGTCAAACGGGTCGGCTCCGGTGATGGTGCTCAAATAGCTGGCACGGTCCAGTACATGATCCATGATTTCCGGTTTGCCTGTGGTGACATCATAAACAACTTTTTGCGGCTTGTACTCGGTGGGTGTGAGCTTGCCATGGCCCCAGGGCGCTTTGTTGTCAGCGAATACAGCCGTGCTGATGAATATCAGTACTGCCAGCGCTGCGCTGGTGGATTTATGCATAAGATCTGTTGCCTGAATATGTTGGAAATATCCATGGTAGCAAGAAAGTTCGGCGGTGACATTCAAATGCAGAAAAAATAACAACCGCCGTGGTATAAACAATAAAGGGGGCTAATGCCCCCTCTATATAGTGCTTTTACAGAGTGCCTGAGTCTTATCAGGATTCCTCGGTAATCGGAATCAGGGTCAGTTCAACGCGGCGGTTTTGTGCGCGGCCTTCAGCAGTGCTGTTGTCGGCGATGGGATAGTCCTCGCCAAAACCAACGATCTCAAAGCGTGCGTCAACGATGTTGCGCGACTTCAGGTAGTTGGCTACTGAACGGGCGCGCTCTTCGGAAAGCTGCTGATTGTAGTCGCGAGCTCCTGTGCTGTCGGTGTGGCCTGAAACTGCGATAACGGTTTTATCAAATTCTTCCAGCACGATTGCGACAGAGTTCAACACGTCATAAAAGCTGGACTTCAGGCTGCCGACGCCGGTGTCAAAAGTAATGTTACCGGGCATGACCAGGCTGATATTATCGCCTTCTCTGACCACGCTGACACCCGTCTCACGCAGTTGTTTGCGCAGCTTGGCTTCCTGGGAATCCATGTAGTAGCCAACTCCGCCGCCTGCAATCGCGCCGACACCGGCTGCCGCCAGCATGCGTTTCTGACGTTCCTTGCTGCTCTCGTCCTTGTTGGCGAAGTAAGCGACGACGGCGCCAACACCAGCACCAATGCCAGCGCCTTTAGCCGTATTGGAAACTTTTTCTTCACCGGTATAGGCGTCATAGGTTGTGCAGCCACTGATCAGCAGGGCGACTGATACGGCAATTGCCACAATTATCTTGTTTATGTTTTTCATGTTTGGTGCCTTGATTGGAAATTTCTGAGTGCGGATTTTAACGTGAATCATTAGGTATGGCTAATATATGAATGCATTATCTGCCGGCAGAAATCTATGTGAATCTGTCAGCAGGACTCGCGGCACAGGCGCAGCGCTTTTGCCATCTGCACGCCGTTTTTGTAACGGTCCTCTCGCTGCTTACGCATCGCCTTGTTGATGATGCGGCTCAGGCAGGCGGGGATTTCGCTGCGTATTTTTGTGACATCAACCTGTTTTTCATTGCAGATCTTGTGCGTCAGGCCGGCAAAGGTTTCAGAGACGAATGGCAGTTGCCCGGTTGTCAGTTGATACAGGGTCGTGCCCAGTGAATACAGATCGGAGCCGCCATCCACCTTGCTGCCGCCGACCTGTTCCGGCGACATATAGGAAGGACTGCCGAGCATGGTCCCGGTTTTGGTCTTGCTGGAATTTGTCAGGCAGGCGATGCCAAAGTCCGTGACTTTCACGATGCCGGTTGATTCGTCATAAATGATGTTGGCGGGCTTGATGTCGCGATGAACCACGTCGTGTTTGTGGGCAAAATCAAGCGCCGTGGCGACCTGGATGCCGATATCCATCACCACATCGATCGGCAGCAATGTGTCAGGCGTCCTGTGGCGTGACAGGTCGTGGCCCTTGAGATAATCCATCGCAATATAGGCCAGTTCCTGTTCTTCACCGACATCAAAGATGGTGACGATGTTCTGGTGATTGAGGCGACCCGCAGTCTCGGCTTCACGCAGGAAGCGCTGCTTGATGTCTTCGAGCTCCTCCGAGTCGAACTCCTGCGCCAGTGCCATGGTTTTGATGGCCACCGTGCGGCCGATTCTCGGGTCCCTGCCGAGATAAACCAGCCCCATGGCGCCGCGGCCGATTTCTTTTTCTATCTGGTAACGGCCCAGCACGGGCTTCTGTACGCCGTTGTCGGTCAGAATCAGGGTGCCCTGGTCGGTGGTCTTGCCGTTCTTGGGCAGCACCACCATGTCCTGTATCTGGCGGTTTTTCTGCATGCGTTGCTTTACATCGCGGAAGCCGGAATGCTTCTGGTCGATATACTCGAATACCTTTTCCGCCTTGCTGAACTGGCGGCGGCGCTCGTAATCCAGTCCGAGGTTATACAGCCGATCGAGCAGCGTGTCGTTGATTGGGCACTCGCGATATTTTTCAAATGCCTGGTCAAACTGGCCCTGAGACTGCAGGTGCTGACCCAGCGTCAGGTTGGATTCAAACAAATGGGCTTCTGTACGTTGTCGTGCTTCCTCTACTTTGGCTTTAATCGCAATGGCGACTGCACCGGTGATCAATGCAGCCATTGGCAGCATCATTGGTATCCAGATGGCGCTGATGATCATCAGACCGAGATGGATGTTGACCATGATAAACAGCATCATAAGGCTGGTGACGAAGCCGGTCCAGAAACGAAATCTTGGCAGTATGAAGGCCAGGTACAGTGCCACGATAAAGAGCGCAGACAGCTGGGCGGGCAATGCCCATCCCGGCACCTTGTACATGTCGCTGTGCAGCAGGTTGTTGATCAGGTGTGCGCTGATCATGACGGGCGCCATGGTTTCGCCACCGGGTATGGTGACATGGTCTATCAGCGATGGGGCGGTTATGCCGATCAGCACGTCCTTGCCTTTGAACCGGGCGCTGCTTTCTTTTTCTGAATAAATTTCGTGGAACGAATGCACCTTGAATGCAGGCTTGTTGTCGGTGCTGTCGTAGATATGCGGGTAGACCCGATAGGATGGATCAGTGTAGAGCTGTATGCCGCCCATGGTGATGTTTTGACCAGGGCTGATGATAATATCGTCAGTTTTAACCTTCAGGCTTGCAGCCGCGAACATAAGGCTGAATGAAGGGTAATGCTGATCGCCGAATTTCAGCACCAGTGGTGTTACCAGGCTGCTCCTTTTGCCGGTGGCCGATTCATCCAGCATTCCGGCTACCGAATATTTTGCCAGCAAGGGTATCGGCGCCTGCGCCTGGGTGATTTCGGGTATGCCATTGGTCAGCGCACTGGGTACGAAACTGGACCATTCAGTTGATTCCGCTGGAAAGTCTGGAAATGCGTAGGATTCGAGTGTTTGTTGACTGGCTGCAGCCGCGCCGCGCTGAATGTCATTATTGAGGCCGTAGCTGATGGCGAGTACCGGTTGGCGAAAGCGCTTCAGGCTGGCGGCGAGTGCACCGTCGGTATCGAGTCGTTGCCTGGCGAGAAACAGAATCTCCTTTACCGTTTTTTCATATTTACCATCATAGGTGTCGCGCATGGAATCGAGGCGTTTAACGCCGAACTCACTTTGTGGTGTGTGCAGCGGCAATGCCAGTCCCGCAGTTCTTGCGCCATGCTTGTTCAGTTGCTTGATGACGACGCCAAGATAGCTGCGTGGCCATGGCCATTCACCCAACTGTTGCAGTGATGACTCGTCGATGGCGATGACTTCAAGGTTGTTTTTTGTTTCGGGTGCAGGCGACAGCCTGGCGCCGAGGCCGTATGCCTGCCATTCCAGCGTGGATATGAAGCCTGTCCATCCCATCAGTAAAAATAAGATGCTTATGAACAGGCCGGGAAACCAGCCTGTCTGCCAGAAACGTTTGTTTGTCATTGCGCCTTGCTGTTGATACTCCAACAGAGAGTATAGACGCTGGAAAAGCTGCCGCTATATTTACACGGCGTCCAGTTTGCGCATTGATGCCGGCAGCAGCTTCATATCGACCAGTGATGTCACCAGGGCCTTGGTGAAGCTGGCCTCGTCTTCGTAGACCAGCTTGTAATACTGGATCTTCATGGTCAACGCGCTGCCGAACACGATGGAAAAGAAGGTAAGTATGGAACCGATCGCGAGTGTGGAAACACCGGTGATGCCCTGGCCTATGGTGCAGCCCATCGCCAGCACGCCGCCAAAGCCCATCAGGGTGGCACCGACCAGGTGATTAATGAAGTCTTTCATGTCAACGAACCATTCAATCCTGAATGAACGGCTGATCAGCGACCACAGTAATGAGCCTAGTATTACACCGATAACTGAAACCAGTCCGAAGTTAATCATGGCCCTGTCGAAGCCCGACTGCGCAAAGCCATAGCTCTGGCCGATCGGGTTGATGAAGGTGAACGACTGCGCTGCAACCGCACTGCCGCGTTCCGGCTTGCCTGCATCATCTTCTGCAAGCATGTCCCATTCGCTGTAGTAGTCGCTCATGCTGTAGAGTGTGTCGTCGGCGTTGACTGCAATATTGCTGCTGCTGTACCAGGCTACCAGGATCACCAGGCCGACAACTACACCGCCGAGTATGTTGTCCCTGCTGGAGCGGAAATCGGCAGAGCGGAAAATAAATACAAGCAGCATCAGGCCAATCAGGCCGCCGGCGATAAGCCTGGTGATGGACGTGTTTTCAGCGCTGATCACGGCGCCGATATCCTGCTGGCCGGCAAGATCGGCTGACATGGGTCGAATCCAGTCATAAAACAGTACGCTGAACAGCGTTTTGTCGCTGCCCGGGAACGGGTTGATCATGTACCAGGCAATCAGTGCAATAATGATGAATACCAGCACGGATTTGAGGTTGCCGCCGCCAATGCGGATCAGGGTCTTGTTACCGCAGCCGCTTGCGAAGGTCATGCCAATGCCGAACAGAAATCCACCGATAATGTTTTCTCCGAACACCAGCTGGCCGTTGCGATAGGGCGGGAAAGTGCTGTTGAGTTCGACCATGCCGAGGTATTCGAGTGCGGTCACACCCAGCATCGCCACGGCAATCGCCAGCAGCCAGGCGCGGAAGCGGCCATAGTCACCCATGTTGACCATGTCGGAAACTGCCCCCATGGTGCAGAAATTGGTTTTATTGACGATCGCACCCATGATGACTGCGATGACGAATGTTGACCAGAGAAAGAATGACAATCCTTCCGCAAAAGATTCAAAGACCATTTTCCCGTACCTTCGTTTTTTAAAGATTGTTAATTATAGAGGGCATTACCACGTCAAGTGGGAAAAATTTAAATCATTGTCACAGAGAAAATTTTTGTTATTAAAAAAATAAAACCCTCTCACCACAGAGGCACGGAGGACACAGAGAAAAGCATTTTTTATTAATCAATTTTTAACAGAAAAAATAACGATACCAGGAGCATAATCAGAAATATGCGTATTACACATAAAAAACCTCTGTGTACTCTGTGCCTCTGTGGTGAAAAAAATATTGGGTCTTGTCCAAATAAAGTGGGTAGAACCAATCATAGGAGACAAATGTGGCCGCGTTCTCAGTATCAGGTCTTATAAAGGGGTTCGAGTATTGAATCCTGTTTTTTTACTGTTTTGCTCTTTTGTGAAATAAAAGCATTAAAGGCCGAACGCAATGCTTTCGGTTCCCAGTTGTCGGCATGCGGGCTGTACAGCGTGCTG
>CALLCZ010000134.1 GCA_937998645.1 uncultured Gammaproteobacteria bacterium | reverse complement strand
TTTGGAGTAAAGCTGGAATGATCAATAAAGCAGTGTGTTATTCAAGCGTGCCTATCACGGTTCAGGCTGGTCTTCGTGTCCGTAAGCTTGCTCTTCACTCAAACCGTAGCTATGGCTACGCTTTTCGATCCAGAGCGGCGCTTACGAACACGAATCCTGCGCCTGCTCCCGTGATCCTGGTGAGAAATGCGGGCTAGTACACCACACTGTTTCATTGACTCCTGGTTTTGCCAGTTCTGTTTCTGCTGTTTTGGATGCAGGCCAGTTTCGCACGATAGATGCCATACCGTAGCTCTTCACAGGTGTAAAATAATTAATTCGAAGTTGCTGCCCCATCCGCATCATCCAGTCGATTACGGGGAGGATTACCAAATATAGGAAAGTTCTTGGCCAATATAGCTAACATGTACTGGTCGCGACCTGATCTGACAGTAGTGTCAGTTTTTACTCGCCGATAGGATCCTCAATGGACATTAAAAATGTCCAAAGATAAACACAGATAAGAACTATATTGTCCGCCTGCTGCAGGCTTTTGCAGCCCCGGCCCCGAAGATAACAACAGCTTTACTGTCCACAATCAATCTTCAGACATGGATTCACCTGATGGTTTTATCTTCTTGAAGTTTTTAACACCGTCTGTAGCCTGATCAAAACGGAATACATTCTTGTCCACAAACCTGTGTAATATGATGTCCACATATGTAGTTTCGTTTGACGCCAGAACACCCTGCGCAACAACACCATCAGAGCGGAACTCTGCTGCACGATAATATGAAAATCCACTTGATGGGCGTGCAACAACACGTATACCAAATTTTCCGTCCTTTATCTCACTCATTTTGTTTGCATTGAGATAATACACGAGACGGCCTGTATTAATATTCATCTGCCTGTCAATAAAGAATCCCTTTGGTAGCTGCTGTGGCTGGTATCTACTGCCTGCAAGCAAGAATAAATCGTAGTCATCCTGGCCAATCTGGTTACCCTGGTCATCTCTTATGTTAAAAACCAGCATACAGCAGGTGTCATCACCTTTTTGTTGTGCCTCAGATAATTGCATTAGTTCATTTGCACGGCGTTGATAATCACCAAAGCTATTTACCTTAAGGCACTTTAAAATATCATCCACGACTGCCGAATCAACGCTATCAGCCCTTATGCTTTTCATTATTCCCATTTTGTCGCCAGAGTGGCTGTAGTCTTTATAAACCCCGAGCGGTACAGGATTTGATATTCTCAAATCACTCCTGGGAAGTAATTTATAGGTCAATGGGCTTTTACGCACTATTTCTTCAGTCGTCTGCTCTAATGAGAAATAGCGATAGTTCATGTTCGCGCCTGCGACACGTACCACACCATCAGAACCTTTCTCAACCAGGTAGCTATTCAAAAAATCATAAAATTTATTATCAATGCCCTGCCCGGTCAGTACAAAAGGAAAAAACGTGTTATTTGAATAGTCATAATCAAGGTATTTCTCATTTAACTGCCATTGACCATTACTACCTAGACATAACCAGTCAAGTACCTGCTGACCCGGTTCAACACCTTGAAACCATGACTTGATACGACCAACACGTGCTTTGCCAAGGACAGCAAGTGTCGAACCATGATTTGCTGGTGCGAGCATGACCAGATGATTAAGTGGGCAATTATCCAGTCCATCCGCTCCAAAATATCTATTGACCCAGCTTCGAACAACTGGCCCACCGGTTGAATGAGTGATACATGAAAATTGAATAATATTTGTGTCATCATTCCCGGGGAGGTCATGAAGCGCTTTATCCATGGCTCTACATATATCATCCATCGTCACTTCGTCGTGAAAACTAATATACCTGCCTAAATATATATGCTGTATGTCAAGATCAAGGTCATATGAACTCGCCGCATTAGATAAGGCCTGTGGCAGTTCACCATATGTGTTTGTATTGGTTACACTCCATCCATGTACAAATATTAATCTCATTACGGTCACCCCCTAACAGGTATTGAGATCACTCATTCAGTTTGCCATCACTCTAATAATTAATAACGATTGCACACCTTGTCTTTCAAGTAACCAAGGTAGATTTATCTTTGCTTGATTTTACCCAGGTTCACCGCTTACCCGTACTATCTCGGTTGCAGGTGATTGTGAAGTCCAGTCGTCGATTCTTCAACCTGTCCGTCTACGTAATACCATCGGCCAGGCTGTAGATGCTACAGCAGATCAACACAGTTCGAATTGTATTTTTCATCTCGCTGTTCCCGGGCTTATTAACAAACATGCAATTATGTATGCAAGCTGAGAGGGTCAAGTACTTCATTGTTCATTTTATATGCTTCTGCACAATGATAGACCTGACCCCGTTGGTGCCGCCCAAACTTCACAGAGTATTCCTTGCAAACTGCAGGGATATCATAATAAATCGCTCGATGCTGACCCCTTTTATTTAATCATTCCCTGTTGCATACAAAGTTCTTTGGGTGTATCAAGTTAAATTGAATCTGTATATTGCGTATGCAAGCCATGCAGGAATATCCATCATGAGAGTTTACCTGGTAATCTGGCTATACATTGCTTTCACAACAGCGGCCACCAGTGTGAATGCAAACCCGACCTTGAGCGTTGATACACCGTTCGTCGTCCAGGGCGGTAACGTGAATTTCACTGTCACTGGTGAGCCCGGCGCTGCATACGTACTGCTGACTGCGCAGGCACCAGGCCAGATACAGCTTGGTGGTACCGGCACGCTTTACTTGAGCCCGGGCTCGATCAGCGCGGCTGCAAACGGTGTGATCGGCCCGGGTGGAACCGCCACTGCACCGGTCGCATTCGCCGGCACCACCGATCAGTTCTGGTACACACAGGCAATGGTCATTGAGCAGGCGGGCAATCGTCTCAGCAACTCGATTACCGCACGCATTGTTACGACTGTACCCTCGGGGCCACGTGAAACCCTTGCCGTTGCGGTAACCCCCGACGGCTCCAGGGCCTATGTCGGTAATCCGGAAGATGGGGCAGTGTCGGTGGTTAATCTGGCGAACGGTGCGAAACAAGCAGAGCTGGCCGTTACGGTCACAGCAGAAGGCCTTCCGTTCCGCCCGATTGATCTTGCAATCGATCCTGAAGGGCGCCACCTGTTCGTAGTAAACACGGCCAGCAACAAAGTGGCCGTCATCGATGTCGCGAGCGATTCGACCGTCGCCCAGATACGGGTGCCGCGTGGAAGCCGACGTGTTGGCTTCGATTTCAGTCAGCCGACACCGCGGATCTATATCACCAACGAAGTGATGAACGCCGTGCTGGTCTTTGAGGAGTCTGCAACCGGTCGCTTCACATCCCTGGGCAGTATTCCATTGCAGGGTGATGACCCGACAGCACTGCTGGTGCTCGGTAACGGCCGCCTGGTCGTTGGCAACCGGGCCACACACGATCTCGAATTCGTCGATCCGTTTGCGCCACCCGGTTCGACCACGCTGCAACGTACGCCAATTGAAGGCATTCCATTCAACATGGCCAAAGCCGCCGGTCAGATCTTCGTACCGACCTTCATCCCCGGTATCGGGATTGAAGGTTTTAACCGCGTGCTGACTGTTGATCCGGACACCTTTGCGGTGACAGGTTTCTTGCTCGAGGACGTGGGCACAGACTACATCGATGTCGCCGCCACCGATTCCCTGGTCGCTGTGATCGCGGCATCGACTGGAACGGTGATATTCGCTGACCCGGTAACGGGCGCGCTGGTCGATAATATCGAGCTCGCCCCTGGTGATCCCACAGCCACACCACAGCAAGGCGCATTCGTGCAGAACAATGGCTTAGCCTCCAGGTTCCTGGCAGTGAATTACTTCCGTGAAACCGTGCGCCCGGTGGTGCTCGAAGCGGGGCCACCGTTCAGTCTCGAGGCCGAAATTCCACTGGCCTGGTCGGGAGCGCCACGCGTGCCGCTCTCCGGTGACCTGACAGATGCTGAAGACGGTGACTGGTTCTTTCGCAGTGTGAATATGTTTGGCGGCAGCGCATTTGCACCCAACCGGGTCACCTGTTTCACCTGCCATATCGACGGAGGTTCCGATAATATCAAACGCGGTCGCGTGCCACCCCCCATGTGGGGAAGCAGCGAAACGGGTCCCTGGGGACTTAACGGTAACGCAACCAGTTTCAGCGGTGTGATCTCGGGCGCGATCAATAACCACAACCACACCGGTCGACCGAATCATCCCGATGCGGCTACGCTGGTTACAACATTTTTCGAAAACCTGGCTCCGCCGGACAGCATCTACAAGGCCATCGATGGCACGCTAAGCCAGAAAGCATTGCAAGGAAGAGCTCTTTTCCATACCCAGCTCGGTTGTTCGACATGTCACGCTCCACCGCTATACATTCCGAACATGCCTGTCCCGAAAACTATCCAGAATGGTATCGGTACCGGACTGGTGCCTGCGAACGTACCCAGTCTGCGTGGTATCTGGGCCACGGCGCCTTACCTTGCGAACGGCTCGGCAGCAAGCCTGCTTGACGTGCTGACGCTGAATCCAAACGATCTTCACGGCCAGCTAAGCACCGGCCTGACATCCGAACAGCTCGATCAGCTCGTGGCCTATTTGCTGACCCTCTAGCTAGTTTGCGAATTCCGGAGACAACAAGTTACACTGGTCGGAATCGGTATGTCGGCCCGGGACTGATTATTGCGATTCTTCAACCTGGCCATCTACGTAATACCATCGGCCATGCTCATGCACGAAGCGGCTGCTTTCCTGAAGCCTGTGCGCTTTGCCATTGATTCGACAGATCGCGACAAACTCGACCCGGTCAACCGAGCTGGCCAATATCTTCAACCGGATCCATTTCGTTGACGAATCAAGTTCGAGCGATGCCGGTCTTGTCGAGGCATGCCAGGTCTCCAGCAAATACTGCGTGTTCTGCATTGCGTATGCGGTATAGCGTGAGCGCATCAGGGCTTCCGCAGTAGGCGCGGGTGACTCACCGTTTATACCGGGCTGGCAGCACCCGGCAAACTCACTGCCCGATCCACAGGGACAGGGTATTTCAGTCTTTCTCTTAGCCATGCAACAGCCAGGCTTCGGCCTCTGTCTTCTGGTCTCGAGTGAATGCCTTGATCTCGAGCCCGGGAATGATCACACCCTCTAACTCGCTGACTTTCCTCAACCAGGTTTTATCCGTCATCACGGCGGCCCGCTTGAATTTGTTCATTAGCCCGAACATTGAAGGCAGCCTGGCGAACTCGATAGCTATTGCATGGAGTGTTGGAAGATGAAAATCGATGACTTCATACAATATAACCCCGTCTTTTATATTCTTTGATTTGCTGACGAATTCATCCAGTGCATGACTCATGCCGTCAGCATCCAGTCGTCCGCTCATTTCAATATCAAGACGGGTATCACTTGTTTTCGTTATCTTGAACATAATGCATTTTTTATAAAGATTTTCAGCAGGAAGATTACTCTTTAGCGAGCTTGAGTGGTTGATAAAATATCAATCAACCTGAACAAAGAGTTGGCAAAAAACCAGCCTGAGAGAGCTATCATAATTTAATCTCCCTGCCCTCAATAATATTCACATAGTGATAACTTCTATTTCCTGGCTTCAATAAGTCTTTGCCAACGCTCTACACTCTCTGGCTTACCAGGAGATTTTACGTCCGAGCCTGAAAGCGCAAGCACATCACCCATAGGGATGACAGTTCTACCATGAACAAAAACGCCCCTGACCTGCAGCATCGCGCATAGTTTATTACCAGTAATAAACTTATGTTCCGTGTACCAGTACTTATCATCCCAATAAGAGACTCGTGTCACGACCTCAAAACGCTGAAATGGATTAACTGGTTTGAAGTAACTCACTTCCTGGGCCTGAACTACAGGCAACCACTTACGCCTGATAGCCTTGAACAGGACACCCAACTGCCCCATGTAATAAATACGACTCAGGTCACACAAGGCAAAATAACGTGCGTTGGTTAAATGCAAATTAATATCGCAATCAAACGGCCAGACACGGAACCTGGGACGACTTTCATCAAGTATCCCGATACGGGCAGCAAACCTGCTTTTCAACAGGATCATTAAAAGCCTGAAATACAGATTCATCAGTAATCAACCACAATCTTCAGTATTGCATAGTAATAAAGAGTACACAGGTGGGGCAGATTTATATTCAGAGTAAAGCTGTCTGCATAAAATAAATCTGCACCCCGTTTTTTCTAATTACAGATAGCGCATCGCATCGGCGATGGATTCGCGACCGGCCGGCAGCTCATCGACAGGGAACCAGCCCGGAAGCAGGATTCGACTGGCTCCGATAACAGAACTGGCCTCGATCAGCTCGAGTTCATGTACTTTTGCTGAAGTCGATGTATCTGCCTTGATGTTCATGCTGTCGAGCTGGAGCTTAATGTTACGCGTGGCCAGCAGCTCTTCAGGGCATGCCAGAGTGTCCTTGATGATTTGCATGTTTCTGTCCAGCGCTTCGTGGCTGGCGCCCATCTTCGCCAGCTCCTCTTCCACGGACTGGATTTCCGCCTCCAGCGAATTGAAGTCTTTCGCACCGGACATCTCTGGCCGCAGTATCTCTTCAAGTCCCCAGTTACCGGCTTTCATCGCTTTCAGCTTGCGCTTCAGTAACAGCTGCTGCTGTTCCAGTTCCGCGTACCGGGTTCGCGCGGCGATGATCCTTTCCAGCGCAATTTCGATCATGAAATCGAAAGCGCGCTTCTTCACATTCTGCACCACCTCTTCGAGCGATATGGAGGGCCCCAGGAAGTTATGGTTGAGAAAATTGACGGAGACCTGCTGGACCTCACGCTGTATACGGTCATCCTGCAAAACAGTGCCCAGGCGACTTTTTTCCATCCACTGCATTGAAAGCAGTCCGTATATCCTGCTGTGGTCACCGACAGGCGTCTGCTTCCGGTAGGCTTCCACGGTTTTCGCTGCACCGATCTTTTCCTGCATATGATTGAAAGATGCAAAAAAGGCACGCAGGCGCGGGTCGCTACTGAAGGTACGGCGGCTGATTTCAACAGGCTCCGGCAATGCATCGATCAGCTTGATCACGTGAACAACCGCCTTTGTTACCGGTTCCCGCAACTGCCTGCGGTAGCTGCCAAGTGCCTGCAGGCGCTTGTCAGTTCCCATGATCACCCGGTCCGAGGCGGCTTCGATCAGTTCATTATCCAGTCCCGGCACGCGATCCGCGGATGGAGAAAACAGTGAGCTTATAAAGTGAAACATGACCGGACCTTGTACAGTAATCAAGCGGGGTCAGAGCACCGTTGATTCTAATACTGGAGAAATCTGTGCCCTGACCCCTCTATTCTCATCTTAAAGCATCGATTTTGATATAGAAATTGCGCATCTCACTCATACACTGGAACCTTGCCCTTGCTTAAACGTTACTTTTCGAGACGAACAACATTGCTCCAGGTTAAATTAGCACCAATTATTTTGGTCTTTCATTAATAATTTCTGGATTCAGGCAGCTCCGACCCGATTATTTCATGGGAATGAAATTCACCGTCGTCTGAGCCGCCCGACCTTGACGTTCCCGGTCTCATCCAGACGACCGCGTACCTCAACGTAGTCCCCCGGCCTGGGCGACTTGTCGATACGGGTGTGCGCACCGATAGCCAGTTCAAGCTCATCCAGTCGCCATCCCGATCGCAACGTTCCATGCAGGCGCACGCTGGCACCGGCCGGGTTGGGCGCGACCTTGCCGTTGGCATCGCGTGCTCCCTGTGCGACCCAATCTTCAATCAGGCGAATATCGTCGTCGGAAAGATACGGCGGTCCGTCAAAGGGCATTCTGGGAAGAGCATGGCCACGAATACGCCGAACCAGTTCGCTTGCGTCGGGTTTTCCAGGAACCACGCGCACTCGATCAGCCGTAGAGAGTGTTGAATCATATGAAGTCAGTCGATAACCTTCCGGCGCTGCACCCATCAAGCCTTTCTCGGCATGGCACTTGGCACAACGCGTGGCTAAAATCGGCGCAACATGCAGATACGTGACTGTTTCACCTGCCGCAGGCCGCAGAATAGCTGGTTTGGCAGGGGGCGAATCCTGAGCAACGCTGCCTTTGGGCAAGCCGGCAGTCACCCAGCGCTCGAAAAGGGCTATTTCGCTGTCGGACAAAAACGGCGGACCGGTCATTGGCATGCGAGGCTGGCTGATACCCTTAAGACGTCGAATAAGCTCACTGCCTACAGGATCACCCGCTTCTACTACCGGTCCTCTGGTGCTTCCTTTCAATACTGATTCGTAATTGTCCAGGCGCAGACCCAGGGGAGCCGCATTGCCAGAGTGACACATCACGCAGCGCTGGGTCAGGACAGGCTTGAGATCAGCAAAAGTGTTGCTGCCACCAGCCTGGGATCTCGCTTCCTGCATCGATGTAACGAGCAGTATCATGAACACCCAGAAATGCCAGTGTGATGGCACTATTCTTCTGACGCACGATACCCGGCCGTGGATCGCAGGCTTCAGTATGGCATCAAAATATTCCCTTGCAGAATCAATCTCAGCGCGCAAATTCATTTGATATCCAACCTTTAATATCAGCTGCACCGCTTTTTTGTCGTCAGCTGGAGTGCCTTGATAGCGGTTGCATTACAATCAAGACTCTGGATTCCCGCTTTACTTCAGGCTTCCTGCCTTTCGCCGTTACACCACCCATCCATGAGTTCCGCCCTGCGGGCCGCACTTTGTGCGTTCAAAATCGTTCCTGACGATTTTGTCTCTATTCCTTTAAACTTCCGAATATATTTCCGAACCAGCCTTCTTGAATTCTTCAGCTTTTTCTTTCATGCCTTCTTCCAGTGCCACTTCGATTTCGCCAATGCCATGCTCCGCCGCATAGTCACGAACATCCTGTGAGATTTTCATTGAACAGAACTTCGGCCCGCACATGGAACAGAAATGCGCCACCTTGTGCGCTTCCTTCGGCAAGGTCTGGTCGTGGTACTCACGTGCCCTTTCGGGATCGAGCGCCAGCCTGAACTGGTCTTCCCAGCGGAATTCAAATCTTGCCTTTGACATCGCGTTATCACGGATCTGCGCACCGGGGTGCCCCTTGGCGAGGTCGGCCGCATGCGCCGCAATCTTGTAGGTGATAATGCCGGTGCGCACATCTTCCTTGTTGGGCAGACCGAGATGCTCTTTCGGCGTGACGTAGCACAGCATGGCGCAGCCGTACCAGCCGATCTGGGCGGCGCCGATACCGGAGGTGATGTGGTCATAGCCCGGAGCGATGTCGGTAGTCAGCGGGCCCAATGTATAGAACGGCGCTTCGAAGCAGTCTTCGAGTTCCTTGTCCATGTTCTCCTTGATCATCTGCATCGGCACGTGACCGGGACCTTCGATCATGACCTGGACGTCGTGATCCCAGGCGATCTTCGTCAGCTCACCCAGGGTTTCCAGTTCGCCGAACTGGGCTTCGTCGTTGGCATCGGCGATCGAGCCCGGGCGCAGGCCGTCACCGAGCGAGAACGACACATCGTAGGCTTTCATGATTTCGCAGATGTCATCGAAGTGGGTGTAGAGGACACTCTCTTCGTGGTGCGCCAGGCACCATTTCGCCATGATAGAGCCGCCGCGGGAGACGATCCCGGTGACACGCTTCGCGGTCAGCGGTACGTATTTCAGGCGCACGCCAGCGTGGATGGTGAAGTAATCCACGCCCTGCTCGGCCTGCTCGATCAAGGTGTCCTTGAATATTTCCCAGGTCAGGTCTTCGGCGACGCCGCCCACTTTTTCCAGCGCCTGGTAAATGGGCACGGTACCTATCGGAACCGGCGAGTTGCGCAGGATCCATTCGCGGGTTTCGTGGATGTTCTGCCCGGTGGACAGGTCCATGATGGTATCCGAACCCCAGCGAATGCCCCACACCATTTTTTCGACTTCTTCGGTGATACTCGAGGTCACCGCCGAGTTGCCGAGGTTGCCGTTGATCTTCACCAGGAAGTTGCGGCCGATGATCATCGGTTCCAGTTCCGGGTGGTTGATGTTGGCCGGGATAATCGCGCGGCCGGCGGCGACTTCGTCGCGGACGAATTCAGGGGTGATTTCATGCGGCAGGTTGGCGCCGAATGACTGCCCGGGGTGCTGCATCAATACCTTTTCGTACTCTGGGTTGGTGCGCAACTGCTGCAGTTTCATGCTTTCACGGATGGCGATGTATTCCATCTCCGGGGTGATGATGCCCTGCCTGGCGTAATGCATTTGTGAAACATTGCGTCCTGCTTTGGCCCGGCGCGGCATGCGCAGATGCTCGAAGCGCAGATGCGCAAGCGCAGGATCGTTGTGGCGTTGCTGGCCGAATTCGGAAGACGGGCCATCGAGCCACTCGGTATCGTCGCGCTCGTCGATCCAGCTGGTTCTGACATCGGGCATACCCTTGAGCAGGTCGATTTTGACATCCGGGTCTGTGTATGGGCCCGAAGTGTCGTAGACCGGAATCGGCGGGTTGTTCTCCGCGCCGAAGCTGGCCGGTGTATCTTCGAGTTCAATTTCGCGCATCGGTACCCGGATGTCGGGACGTGAGCCCTGCACGTAAACCTTGCGTGACCCATCCAGTGGCCTGGTGGATGATGAAGACAGCTCGGCGGTGCGTTGGATAAATTCGTCAGGGATTGCGCTCATGTTTTCTAACCGGGTATTAATGTCACAGAGGACACATATTAACCTATTAATGAGGAGCATTCCCATAGGTACGGTGGGGAGGGACGAGGGGCGAGTGGCAAGGTAAAACGCAGGATGCATGCCTGTGCAGGCATGACCTCGCCACTTGCCCCTCGTCCCTCGCCCCTGCAAAAAGGCGCCATTCAGCGCCTTTTTCGGGTAAAATGCGCGACCTCTATATAAGGTATGTGGTGGATG
>CALLCZ010000133.1 GCA_937998645.1 uncultured Gammaproteobacteria bacterium | reverse complement strand
TGGATCAGGTGAGGTTACTGTATGTCGGCATGACTCGTGCCAAATCCCAACTGCTGATTACATCCAGCGGTGATACGGTGTTTACTCAACGTTTGGTTGAACTAGTAGCACCTTGAACATACTGGTGTCACTGCAATATAAAATTTAAAACGCTTTGGGGCGAGCTGTTGGCCACAATCGGCGTAGTCGTCCGAATGACACACTAAAGATTAGTTAATATTAAATCAGAATGATATCAATTAAATCACACCGACCCATTTATACAATAGCGATAATTTATTGCCACAACCACATTCCTTTTTTATATTAATTTCATATAGTTAAATAACAACCGCAGCAATAGAAGGTGTTGGGTTGTCAGTATTTAAGACTGCCTGCTTCAAAGACAGTTTCCAGTATTACCGGAGGCAACGCTCATGTTTTTAACCAGAGTCAAAGGTTTGGCCACCCTGGATAACAACAATGCCAATCATCGTTGACATCCAGCCCGCTTTTCGGATACTGGAGCCATGCTGGCGTTACCTGATAACAATGTTAGATAATAAGAAAACGTTAATAAGCATAACTAACCGGCAATCGTTACTGGCGTCCTGATCATGCTCCAGGTTTTCCAATCCAATATGGTAATCAATCGTCTAAAGTCCTATCTGTTCAGCCCCGTCGACGGTTCGTTTCTCGCGGTGTTTCGCATTGGCTTTGGCATCATTATGTTTTTGGAAGTGCTGCGCTACTGGTTTAACGACTGGATCTACTGGCTATATATTAGACCCACCTTCTATTTCAAATACTATGGCTTTGAGTGGGTGGAACCGTGGCCCGGCGACGGCATGTATTATCATTTCGCAGTCATGGGTTTGCTGGCTATTTTTATTAGCTTTGGTTTTTTGTATCGCATTAGCGCCATACTGTTTTGTATTGCATTCAGTTATATATTTCTGCTGGACCAGACCCATTACCTCAACCATTTTTACCTGGTTATCCTGGTTAATATCCTGTTAATTGTTTTACCGGCGAACCGGCAGTTTTCCGTCGATGCCAAACTATGGCCCAGGATCAAGGATCACTGTGTCCCTGCGTGGACCTTGTGGATATTAAGAGCCCAATTTGAAATCCTTTATCTATACGCAGGTATCGTCAAAATTAACAGCGACTGGTTGAACCTGGAACCGTTGCGCACGTGGTTGGCGTCACGGGCGGATATGCCATTGGTGGGCTATCTGTATACCCAGGACTGGGCGGTCGCTGTGGCGGCATACGGGGTTATCATCTTACATGTGGTTGGTGCGCCGCTATTGTTATGGCGGAAAACGCGGCTGGCTATTTTTATTGTTTATGCCGGTTTTCACATCCTCAATCATTTTACCTTTAACATCGGTATCTTCCCCTGGATTACCCTGTTTGGCACCCTGGTATTTTTTGATCCGGATTGGCCTAAACAGCTCTGGTACCGGTTACGCCGGTTAGCGAATAAATGCGCTGAAGCCTTCAACGCTGGCGGAATTGCCGATGGCAGCCAGCATACACGTGTTTACTATCATGAGCGACCGTGGTTGCAAACCAGTATCCTGGGTCTCATTACGTTCTGGTTGTTGTTTCAAATATTGGTGCCGTTACGCCACCTGCTGTACCCGGGCAATGTCAGCTGGAATGAACAGGGCCACCGCTTCGCCTGGCAAATGAAGTTACGGGACAAGGAAGGATACGCGGATTTTGCCATTCGCGATCCGGCAACCGGCCAAATCTGGTATATCAAGCCGGAACGCTTCCTTACCGCAAGGCAGGTGATCAAAATGACAACACAGCCGGATATGATCCTGCAATTTGCCAATTATCTTGAACAACTCTGGACGCAACACTATCAAATCGACGATGTCGAAGTGAGGGTAAACAATCATGTATCGCTGAACGGCCGACAACCGGCGCCCATGATTAATCCAACGGTTGATCTGACCCGTATTGAACGCAGTCTCATGCCGGCCGACTGGATCTTACCGCTGCAAGTACCCTTGAAACAGCTGGCGCAGAATCCCTGATATGACGGAATCGCAGCAAAACATGCCAACAGACAGCAACACCCGCGTTAACCCGGTGTTGCTTTTTGATGGTGTGTGTAAATTCTGCCACAACAGCGTACAGTTCGTCATAAAGCGGGACCCCAACAAGCACTTTTACTTTTGCCCGATACAGTCCAATAAAGGGCAGCAGCTTATGAAACAATACGGCATCGAAGACTCGGGTTTGAACAGCATGCTATTGCTGGAGGATAACCGGGTTTACAACAGATCAACGGCGGCGCTGCGCATTGCTCGCAAGCTGAAGATGCCCTGGCCGCTGCTTTCAGTGTTTCTCGCCATACCCGCGCCAATGCGAGATGGCATCTATGATTTTATTGGCAAACACCGTTACCAATGGTTCGGCAAATACGATCAATGTCATATTCCGGATGATGCAACCCGGCAACGGTTCATGGAATAGGAGAGAAAGAAAAGATCAAACAAAAAACAGGATACCCGTCGGTTGCGGTATCATGAGCGCCATGTGGATCCGCCTGTTAAACGTACCGGCCAGCCCCGGAATTTGCCGCATACTGATGCTGTCGCAGTGGCTGTTATGGGGCGTGTTAGCGGGTGTTTTTCCCTCAGCCGCGTCTGCCGAGCGAGTGGACAACTGGCTGGACTTGGTTCGACAAACACCCTACTGGGAAAGCCAGGGCATGGCCAGCAATCTCAACACCATTCGCCGCTGGGTATTGCTCAGCGAAGGGTACTGCAGCAAGCCGCAGCGTCACATCCTGTTTGATCGTCGTGGCCAGTTTGTGGGTTTTATCGATAATGCAGACAATGCCGCGGCTACCAACCGCCGCCTCAACGAGACGCGCGAGCTGCTTGCTGCCGAGCACCGCGTGGCGGACTGGAGCCCCGGCACGGACATAAGCCAGGGCTATCCGTTTGCCCTTTCGTGCGACCAGCCTTACGTGGATATAAACGAGGCCATCGCGCGGATGGTGGGGCGCGAGAAAGATTATCGGTTGTGGGGCACATGGGACGGGATGCACGTCGGCTCGGCCACCAGCCCGGTGTCGCTCGTCACGTTGATCCGTACGGTGTACGAACATCTCAATGACCAGGGCCGGATCAGTTTCCCGGCGAGTGTGATGCCAGCCTTTATGGGCAAAACGATTATTGAGAGTGGTGGCATAAAGCACGCGCTGTCAACCGAGTCGGCACGGGGCATTATGCAGTTGCGGCCCAGTGTGCTCGACGATTGCGAGATTCCCAAAGACTTCCGGCTGCACCGCATGGCGCAAGTGGACTGTGCACTGCGATTGGTTGAACAGAACGACCGTAATCTTCAGCAACCTTTCAACGCGGTCTTCGGAAAGCTGCCGGAGAAGAAACGCCGGTTGTTGTATGGCTTGCTCCTGACGCAGACCTACCAGATCGGTGTCGGCCGTATGATCGAATTGTTACAGGATGAGGAACTGGGCAAGGCGGCGCAGTATTTTGCGGCACATGCGGATCATTTAAGCGCCGAGGATATTCAGGCGGGTATGATCTACCACAACCTGGGCCGCCGTGATCTCGGGATGCTGACGCTTTACTACGTCACCGACGTGGGTATAGCCACCGAGGCGTTGTGTGCATCGAGCGAAATGCAGAACGATGCATGGTGCGTTCGCCCGCTCGCGGAGTAAAAGGTGCCGGAGGGATTAAAGACAAGTAATAGGGGACAGACCACGATTAATCCATTCCTGCTAAGGCGGGTAGGCTGTTTAAGACAAAATAAACGTGGTCTGTCCCCGATATTTTTTTGAATTAGTACAGTTTCGCCCAGCAACGCATAGCGATATAAATAAAACCAGAATATGGGGTACAGCAACAGACTTGCTTCGCACCTTCAAAAAGATCAATAACAGATGGGATTGTTCACGATCTGTACATGGTGAAATAATTTAATTTTCCATATCATGAGGTGAATGGGGTCAGGTCTTTCATTGTGCACAAAGAATAACAAAGACATACTTCCTGATGAACGATGTGCGAATGAACCAATAAGTGGGTCAGAGCAAAAACTCTACTATATTTTTACGCTGACCCCAAATATTAATACGCAGCTCGCATTACCGGGTACTGCAGCAGTGGATTGAAGTCCTTGATTCTCGCGCCTAAAAAAAGCGAATTGAGAAATGATTCCGCTGCCTGGGGTTGATGGATCAAGCGACTTTTATTTCCTCTGCCGGCATGCTGTTCATATTTTTTTTCGCGATGTATTCCGCCATCTGTTCGATGTAAGAGAGCAGCACAGGGACCAGGAACAAGACCAGCAAGGTCGCAAAGCCCAGGCCGAACGATATGCTGACAGCCATCGGGATCAGGAACTGGGCCTGCAATGAGGTCTCGAACAGCAGCGGCGTCAGACCTGCGATCGTCGTCAGAGAAGTCAGCAGCACCGCTCTCAAGCGCAGACAGGAAGACTCAACCAGTGCATCACGGATGGCCATGCCTTTCGCTCTCAGCTGCTTGTAGAAGGTCACCAGGATGATCGAGTCATTGATCACGATACCCGACAGGCCAAACATACCGAACTGCGACAGAATCGTTAAATCGATGCCTAACAGCCAGTGCCCGAAAATCGCTCCGCAGATACCAAATGGAATAACCATCATCACAGCAAGCGGCCAGCTATACGATGCGAACACCCAGGCAAGGATGATATAGATCATCACCAGCGCCAGCATGCCGCCCTGTTTCATGTCCGAGCTGGTCTCCCGCTCTTCTTCGGCTTTGCCTTTGTAAGTCACCTGCAAGCCATACTCGTTAACAATCTCCGGTATCACGGTTTGCTGTAATTTTTTCAGAACTTCATTGGCATTGGTCTTCTTCGCATCAACTTCCGCAGTGACGTGCACGCCGAGTTTTGCATCGGTATGACGCAACAATTCCAGTCCTTGCTGAGAGCTGAGCTCAACCACGTTATTGAGTAACAGCCGCTCGCCTGAACCAGTGATGATTGGCAGGATTTCGAGAATACTCTGGAATTTTCGCTCTTCAGCCGGCAGCATGATACGCACTTCGATTTCTTCGTAGGAATCATAGAATATCTGCAGCAACTGGCCATCGAGTGCGGCGCGTAACTGACGGCCGACTTCGGCGATGGTGAGGCCGGCGGATTGCGCCAGCGGGGTAAGCTCGAAGATATACTGCTGACGGCCATAAGGCAGGTCATCGAGGATATTGCTCAGGCCATCATAACTTTTCATAGCTTCCGCCAGGTCTTCGGCAGCGTGTTTCAGATTGATGGCGTCTGAACCCGATAAGAAGATATCGAGGTCGCGGCCGGGCGGTCCGCCGCGCGGGCTGCTTATCGATAACTGTTCGACACCCGCAGGTATATCCAGCCGTGACTCCCATTCTTCGATGATGGTGGTATTTCTGACGCTGCGTTCATCCGGCTGCAGCAGCTCGACCTGCAACATCGCGTATTGATTACCATTCTGGTAATTTCTGCCACCATCAAAACTCCCCGTGTTCATGCGTAGCAGGGCAGCTGCGATCAGTGAATCCTGCTCACGCAAGGCCTCATCGGTTTCTGCCAGGCGCTGTTCCATCTGGTCGGCAAAGGCACGTACCTGGTCAGGCGGGGTGCCGGCAGCAAACTTGACGCTGGCGATGATCACGGTGCTTTCCGGTTGTGGAAAAAACTGGAATTTCACCTGGCCGAAAACAACCAGCGATATCGCCAGCACCAGTGAAGATATCGCGATGGTGAGCGTGGTGAAACGATGGCCGATGGCCCGTTTGATCACCGGTCTGAAATAAACATCCCGAAATTGATTGAATCCATCTTCCAGTTTCTGGCGTAACTCACCATTTTTTTTGTGGTGGTTCTTGTGAAAGCTGTGGCGCAGGTGTCCCGGCAGGATAAGAAAACTCTCGATCAGTGAAGCGATGATCACGCAGACCACGACGAAGGGAATATCGAACAGGATCGCACCGATGATACCTGTGACCATCATCAACGGAAGAAAGGCTGCCACCGTAGTTAATGATGACGACATCACCGGTGCCAGCATGCGCATGGCGCCGCCTTCGGCGGCCATCAGCGAGTTTTCGCCATACTGGTAGTGGGTGAGTGCGTCCTCGCCAACGACGATGGCATCGTCAACGATGATGCCCAGCGTCATGATCAGCGCGAACAGGCTGATCATGTTGATACTGCCGCCGGTAAAATACAGCACGGCCAGCGCACCCAGAAATGATGTGGGTATGCCGATGGCGACCCAGAATGCCACGCGTCCATTGAGGAAGATATACAGGATGGCCAGCACCAGTACCAGTCCGGTAATACCGTTTTTTACCAGCAGGTCGATCCTCTGCTGTATCAAAGCGTATTTTTCATCGAATACGACCAGTTCGATCGAGGGCGCCAACGTCTCTCGGGTCCTGGTCAGCCACTGTTGCATGATCTCGGCCGACACCAGGGCATCGGTACTCTCGGTCCGCTGCAGGTTCATCAGTATCGCCGGTTTGCCCTGATAAAAAATCTCCACCTGGTTTTCTTTGGGCCGCCGCTTGATCTCGGCAATATCATCCAGCGTCAGCTTCTGGCCGCTGGCGGTGGTCAGCAGGTCGAGCGAGGTGAATTCCTGCACATCACGTTTACGCTGCAGGCCGCGTACTTCACGCGCGGCTTCACTTTCAGCGACGGTCCCTGCCGGTATATCCTGGCTCTGATTGATGATACGCTCGCCGATCTGGTTCAAGGACAGGCCGAGTCGCTGGATCTGTTTTGCGCTGACCTCGATGGCGATTTCCTGTTCCGGCATACCACTGAAGTCCACTCTCGCAATGCCGCTATCGAGCAGTTCCCGTTCAAACTGGTAAGCCAGCGGGCGCAATTCCTCCAGTTCACCATCGGCGGCTAATATGAGGGTGGCGACATCTTCGTAACGGGCGATCTTGGTGACGATCGGATCTTCAGCGTCAGTGGGCAAGTTGCGAATGTTGGAGACGAACTGTTTTACTTCGTCCAGTGCTACGCCCATATCCGTGTTTTCTTCATATTCGATGACGATAGCGCTGAGGCCGCGCGTCGAAGTCGATGTCATCTCCTTCTTGCCATCGAGCGTCCGTAATGCCTGTTCCAGTGGGACAGTAATCGATCTTTCGACATCTTCCGCGCTGGCGCCCGGCCAGACGACGCGTACGGATATATAGTCAAGCGCAAAATTCGGGAAAAACTGCTTGTTCAGCTGGGTCAGGCTGAAGGCGCCGAGGATAATCATCACCAACATCAGCAAGTTGGCAGCACCGGGATGTTGCGCAAACAGGTGGATGATTCCGCCTGGACCGGAGCCCGGGTTGCCTGGAGGTGTATTACCTGGAGTCAGTTCAGGCGGCTGAGACGATGGCACGTTGTCGGAACTCATGGGTGATTGCCGGGTACCTGCTGGGAGATCTCGGTGTTCGATGTCGTCTGGTTTCGAACTTCGACCTTGAGACCGCTCACCGCCAGCGGCAACTGGGTTGTAATGATCTCGTCACCGGGTTTGAGGCTGTCACTGCGGACCAGCACGAACTGGCGGCCGGCGCTATACTGGCGGCCCATTATTTCGGCGTTGACTGCGACCAGCCTTTCGTTTTCTACGCGGTAGAGCCGGTTGGTGCCGTAGATCGAAGAGACCGGTACGCTGAAGACATCATCGATCGCCGGTAATCCCAATGTCATCTCCAGGGTATCACCAATGGTCAGCAGGTCTGCAGCGTCACTGTCAAGCTTGAACAGTCCGTCAACGCCGTTGCCGCGGTCAGCGATTGAGCCCGATATCCGGTCCAGGGTGACAACCTGTATGCCATTACCGGTTTTGACCGTGGCCTGAAAATTATGCTGCTGCGTTATGGAATCTTTAATCAGGCCGATAAACTTTTGCGGCAACTGTGCACGCAACTCGATACGATCGGTCGCATACATGTCAAGCAACGCTTCACCGGGGCGCACACGCTCGCCGGGTGACACCAGGGTCTTTAGAATGATGCCGTCAAAAGGTGCGGTAACGGTTGCGCGTGCCAGATCGATCTGCGCCTGTTCTGCGAGTGCGCGACTACGGCTCAGCCTCGCTTCGAGTTGAGCGAGTCGGGCAGGGTGATCAGTGATGCTAAGCTGCCTGCTGTTCAGCGCCAGCTTCTGCTTGTTCAAGGCTTCTTTCTGCGTATCGAAACTGGCCTGGCTGGTCAGATTGCTTTTGCTGGTTTTTTCTTCTCGCGCCAGCTTCTTCTCGGCCAGTGCGAGCAGTGATTTTTCCAGCTTTAAAGCGGCAAGATCATTTTCATAACGGTTCTTCTCTGAAGTGATCAAAGCTTCCAGTTCCGCAACCGAGGATTGTTTGTCATCCAGTGAAAGTCTGGCATCAGTATCATCCAGCAGGACAAGCTGCTGACCACTGTTAACACGCTGGCCTTCGTTGACTTCGAGTGAAATCACATCGGCATCGATGATGGATGTGATCGTAGCGGTATAAGGTGATTCGACACTGCCATACAATTCCAGCTGGGGGGATTTGGCGCCACCGATGAGTCGATGTGTCTGCACGGTCCATGATTTTTCTTCCTTTGCCTTCACCGGCGGCTCGGGCTGGACCAGTTTGAGCATCACCACCAGTACCGCAGTCACAAGGATAATGACAAACGGCAAAGCCCTGGATTTGCTGCGTTCCTGCTGCCAGAAAGACCTGAATAATTGCGGCGTGTACTTGTACATAAGCAGCTGATATAGATAGTGAAAAACGGTTTAAGTTTCAGCCAGGCAATATTACACGTTAATCCTGCATGATATATGTCAGCTTAACGTTGCTGTTGAAAAAGGCGCTGACAAACGGGCCGGAGAGAAATTTGTATCACTTGTTTTCATAAAACAGGGGGCAGGCCACGGTTTTGCGTTTTAATTCTGAAAATGATTGGGGTCAGAGCAAAAACAAAATGATTGGGGTCAGAGCAAAAACTAATCAATAATTATTGCTCTGACCCTAATTATTTAATTATTGCTCTGACCCTAATTATTTAGTTAAGCTAATTCAGCAAGAAGCTGTTTTCAACATAACACAAGGAGTGTGCCATGCCCCGTAAACCTCGTATGTACTTGCCGGGTGTTCCAGCCCATATGTTTCAACGCGGCAACAGAATTAAAGGTGTCGGAGTGGTTTAATTATAACCAAATACCATCACCTGTTATTGTTAAGCCAGTACACTAAGTTTAATCACTCCGTCCCCTTTATCGTTATTGCATAGAAATGGGATTTTTTACTGCCTATACTTTCGGGACATCGAGCTTTCGACACCTTAAGGAAATTATATGTCCAAGGAGACTCCCGCCAGTTACGGCAATGTGCAGCAAATGGCGGAGCAACTGAATCTGAGCGCGGCAGCTTACCGACGTGCTATCG
Source organism: uncultured Gammaproteobacteria bacterium (assembly GCA_937998645.1). Classification (GTDB taxonomy): domain Bacteria; phylum Pseudomonadota; class Gammaproteobacteria; order SZUA-229; family SZUA-229; genus JABDQW01. The sequence goes on along the minus strand of CALLCZ010000133.1, from coordinate 14,375 downwards.
AAATCGCACAACTGTCGCCAGACCAGGCTCGCTGGCTTTGTGACATCGATCGCTTCCTAAGCGCCGTTGGCGCCTCACTGATCATAGCCGGCATTGCCGCCTTCTTTGCCTGGAACTGGGCCGATCTCAACTACATGGCAAAGTTCGCCCTGATCCAGAGTGGCATCATTGCGGCTGTGGTCATGGTATGGCGCCTTGGTATCGATTCCAGCGCTGGCCGGGTCAGCCTGTTTGTCGCGGCGTTTCTTACCGGCACGCTACTGGCCGTGTTTGGGCAGGTCTACCAGACCGGTGCCGACCCCTATAGTCTGTTCCTTACCTGGGCGGTGCTCATCCTGCCGTGGGCGATCATTGGTCGGCAGGCAGGAATCTGGCTGTTGCTGCAGCTGCTTCTGAATCTGACGATCATCATGTACTACACCCAGGTGCTTCATCCCCCGGAGGGTTGGTGGCAACTGGCCCAATTGCTGGGCCCCCTGGTTTTGCTGGGCTCTACGGTACTGGACTCAACGCTGGCGAGCTACCTGTTCGCATTGAATGCGGCAGCGCTTGTAATCTGGGAGGTCGGTGCGCACAACGGGATCGCCTGGATGCAGGGCAGGGTGTTTCCGCGATTGACTGCGGTTGCGGCTTTGAGCACGGTGCTGATACCGACAATAGTCATCATCGCTGCAGCGGGCTTGATGGAGAAAACCGGATTGAGCGTTGTCTCGCCCATCCTGCTGCTTGCCGCGACCGCTGCCTGCATTTACTACTACCAGTACCAGCGGCATGACTTGCTCATACTTACCTGCAATCTGTTCGGCGTGATCATGGTAATTACCGCGTTCTCTATACGCTACCTGATAATAGACACAGGCAGCCTGCTGGTACTCGCTTTCCTGGTAATTGCGCAGGTCGCAGGCGCCGCCTGGTGGCTACGGCAAGTTGCACAGCGCTGGGAGCAGGAAACATGAGCCCATCGAAGGTGACGTTGCGCGAGGTGGTGAGCACTTTGCAGGCAGAGAACTTATTGAGCGAGGATGATGCTGCATTGCGCTATCTAAGCAACAGAACCAGCCGTCAACCGTGGTATATACGCACGATGGTAGGATTCGGGGCCTGGCTTGCAAGTCTGTTGCTGATCGGTTTCGTTGCCGGTTTCAGCCTGGCGATGGAAAGTGGTTATACCGTCATCGGGCTGGTACTCATTGTGGGCGCCATCCTGGTCCGTCGCCAATTCGATAACGACTTCCTGAATCAATGTGCACTGGCTGTCAGCCTGGCCGGTCAGGCACTGCTCGCGTACGGCCTCGCTGAAACACTGGGACATGATGAATTCGAGACTTACCTTAGCGTCGCCCTGATCGTGAGCTCAGTACTCTTCTTCCTGTTTCCTGACCGTATTCACCGCGTCATCATGGTGCTCATTGCGACCGGATCTTTGACCACGCTGTTTTACCTCTGGGAAGCGAATTCGCTTGTTCCACTTCTGGGACCAGCCTTCACCGGCGCCCTGGTCTTGCTGCACAGACAGACACCGAACCTGGTTGCAAGCAGGTTCGCGCAATTCGTGCGTCCACTGATGAACGGACTGATGCTGAGCGCGTTCGGCGTGCTGCTGATCTCTACTGTCTACATCCTCCCGGAGCTAGGAGTGGACTTTGAATTCTATCCTCGACCGTGGATATCGACGATCTTATTCGGCACTCTCTTTCTCTATGTCGGCGGGCAGGTCACACAAACGGTTGTTAACACCGATAATGTGGCAGCCCTGCCGGTTTTATATGGCGTCATGATCGCGATTATCGCCTGCTCGTGGGTTGCACCGGGACTACTGCTCGGATTGATTGTGACCACGCTCGGTGCCGCATCCGGCAACAAGACGTTCATCGGTGCCGGTGTTGGGTTTTTCGCCATCTTCCTGGCCACATACTTTTACGGCATCGAAGTCACCATGCTGACCAAGTCCATCACCCTGGTCGCGGCAGGTGTCGCGATACTGGTTTTGCGTTGGACTATCCTCAAGGTATTCAATATCCCCGGCCAGCAGGGTATGGGCCATGCTTGAACAATTAACGCATCTTTCGGAGAAGACGCGCCTCATTGTCATGGCGATCGTGATGGTGACGATACTCATCGTCGTCAACAGTCAGATCGCGATCAAACAGGGCATCATCGAGAACGGCAGCATTATGCTTCTCAGGTTAGCGCCGCAGGACCCACGTTCTTTGCTGCAGGGTGACTACATGGCACTACGTTATGTAATGGCCACCCAGGTTGCGCAGGCTGCAAGGACGGCGCAGATTAACAATGGCCGCATCGTCGTAGAATTGGCGTCGAACGGTGAAGCCAGTTTCGCCGGACTCTACCAGGGACAACCACTAAGCCAGAGCCAACGACTGCTCTACTTCCGCAAGCGCGGCGATTCGGTGCGGCTGGCAAGCGATGCCTACTTTTTCGAGGAAGGGCAATGGCAAACTTACGCAAACGCGCGCTTTGGGGAACTGCGTGTCAGTGAAGACGGTGAAGCGGTGTTAACAGGTCTGCGTGATGACCATGGAAATGAATTAAAGGGGTCGGAGTGATTTAATTTTGACCAGTCGTGGCAGTTGGTTAAATAATAATCCCTCCGTCACCTTTTTGTTTAATTTCGGGCTGCTATTACAGTAATTTCAAGAACCGCGACAGTTAATGAACATGAAATTCAAAAGAGAAATATACGTCATACCCGCTTTCGCGGGAATGACGATTAAGTGGGACAGCAGTGAGTCGGAGTGATTTAATTATGACCAAAGACCATCACCTGATACAGTTAAACCAATACCAATTAAAGGGTTCAAGCTGTTACTGTCATCCCCCTATAGCTTCAAAGCTACCCCTACGATGACGGTATTCAGACCACCGTTCAGCACTTCATAAGCGTTGTCGTCGTAATAATCATAGAAGTAATGGAACTGTAACTGGGCGTTATCGCTCATATCATAGTCAATGCCGAGTGATAGCGATTGCAGGGTGTTATCGATAACGGAATCCACTGTTCCGGTAGCCGCTTCCAGTGAATCCTGCAACACACCGCTGGCGACATCACCCTGGGATCTGGTATAGCTGTAGTTGGCGTTGAGCAGTGTCCTGTCGCTGATTCGCCAGTCCGCACCCAGGTCCCAGACATTCGAATTCACCCGGTAATTGGGGTTATCGACCAGGGTGAATTCGACATTGGGATTCCAGCGTACCCGGTCACTCTGGAACAGGTAGTTGCTGATATCATCCTGGGTCCAGAAGACGTTGATATAGGTATTGACGTTTCTATGCGGCAACAGAATCAGGCCCAGGCCGCCCGAATGCATGACGCTATCGAGTTGCTGGGTATAGCTGTTCGAACCGTCACCATCGGTGAAGCTTTTGCTGCTGTTCTGTTTGTCCTTATAGTCGTAAAAACCGTTAACAAACCAGCCATCCGGTGAGGCATAGCTCAGTTTGGTTTTCAGGATAAAGGCTTCCTCGGGTTCGACCACCAGAGCGGTCTCATCCGACTGGATAAAAGATGGCTTGAGCTTCAGCTTCCAGCCCCTGGCCGGACGTGCGCTCCAGTCAACATAGATCTCGTCGGAAAGCGTCCGCTCACCGTACAGGGACTGACCGGGCTGGATGCCATCACCGGTGTTGCCGTAGGTCAGGTCACGCTCCTTATCGAGTCCGTGCCAGCCCACAGTAAATCTGGATTTGAGGAAATCGGCGCGCCAGTTTGCTGATAAACCATAATCTAATGATTCAATACTATTGATTCTTGGAGCAACCAGACTGGCGGGGTTGGTAAGACCGATGAGTTCGTCAGGAAAGCTCGAATTATTGTCCCTGTCAGCATATTTGACAAAGGCCTCCAGTGACAGGTTGTCGCCGACCCGGGCATTGGCCGTCAGATAAGCATTACGCGAGTCAATTTCTCCCTTGTCATGACTAGAGAGCGTTTCGTAGGTGGAGAAGGATTCCTGCTGCAGCAGGGAAGCGCCAAAACCGGCTGCAAGCAGAACACGGTTGTCGAAGTTTTTACTGGCACGAAGGCTATGCTGCAGCAGTTCACTATCCGGTACATAGAATAGCGAAGCGACATCCGAAGTACCCGAGGGCAGGTTAATACCCGCGGGGTCGGTTATATCCTCCTGCATTAATAACTCTGGAGCATCGTTTTCGAATTGTTCCACAGAGGCTTGATAGGCGATCTCGAATAACTTGTTTGGCGACCCGGATACGGTGAAACCGACACGATTGACGGCTTCATCGACGGCCAGGTTGATGCCACGCCAACGTTCGTCCGGGCTGATGCTGCCACCGCCACCGCCACCGCCACCGCCACCGCCACGATCCAGTAAAAATGCGGCGAACTTGTTGCCATCTCGACGATAGCCATCAAAGTCAACGGAAATCGCGGCCTGATCAGCCAAAGCCGGGGGTTTGATCCTGAAACCGGCTGCATAGCTGGTGCGATCGATATAATAGTCAACAGGCCCGGCATCATTATTGAAGGTACCCGCAAAGGGAGGCGGAGAGTCCGTGCCGCCACCCTCAAGTTCCGGCGCATCGGGACGGAACAGATAATCTATCCCCCCGGTCAAAGAGCGGAAATGGTTGTAGTTACCATAGATATTCAGGACATCATTATTGAACTCAACATCACCACGATGGTTATATTGGCCATAGCCGCGGTGTTCCAGCACGAACACATCGCGGTCTCCATTATTGATGGTCAGATCCAGGTCGAGGGCAACAAACCCACCACTGCGCCGGTCACCCGATGCGCTTTCCAGGACATTGTACCTTTCGAGAAAAGCCGGGTTGTCTTCGTTGACCAGGTCGAAGTGCTCAAAAGCAAAGAATTTCGGGGTAATGACTGTAGTTATGATAGTGTTGTTGTCAGGGACGTCTGTTTCTTCAGCTGCGGACAATGTCACAGCCTGTAATATCAGAAGAGGCAACAGCAGCGACATCGTATGTTTCATTTTCATGGCTGTCTCCCAAATCCTAGTATTTCAGCTCCGGGTCACTGTGACTCCCGTGTATCGCACTATGGCAATTGACACAATTGCGCATCTGCGCGCCGTTCAGGCTCGTACCGCCATGCATATTGATAGCGAGTGAGTGACATTGCACACACTGCATGGGCTGGGCCAGTTGTAACAGTCGACGATTGGGTGAACCGTGGGGGTTGTGGCAGATGAGGCAATCTTCGACCACCGGCGGGTGTTCGAACACTTTTGGTCCGCGGACATTCTGATGACACTGGGTACACTGTTCGTTTTTACTGATTAAACTGGTTTGTCGAGCATCATGAGGCGCATGGCAATTGACACAGGATAGCGCGCCCTCGCGGACAGGATGGTGTGATGTCAATGTCAAACGCGCAGCCACATCCTGGTGGCAGCTCATGCACAGTGCAGAATCACTGTCGGTTTTCATCAACTGCGGGGGCAGTTCTTTGACCTTGGGCGAGTGGCTGCCATGGCATTGACGACATTCGACGCCGGCCTTGCTGTGTTCCGAGAAAGCCCAGTTCATGCGTTCATGATCATTGTACTGATGACAGGCAAGACACGTGTTCGAATCAGGCAACTCGATATTCCCGCGACCACCCTCTTCGAGGTGTTCAATGGTTGGCGTATGGCATGCACCGCAATCTCTGTGAAAACTATCGCGTTTATGCTGCTCAATCTTCTCATGACAGGTTTTACAGGCCTCATTACCCGTCGGCACCGGGGCCTCTGCCTGAACCGTATGCTGTGCCTGAACCTGAGCCTGAGCCTGGCTCGACAAAGCCACCAGAACAAGGGCCGCCAATAAAACGAGGAACGTCAGGTGGGTGCTTCTCATCGAATTATCCCGGTTTCTGTTTTTCTGAATGTTGTTCATTTTAGTAACATCCATTCTGCATTTCCTTTGTCATGGGACTTGTTGTTAATTATTAGTGATGGTCATCCTGATCCGGATCAGCTATGGCAACGAATCGGTCAGACCACGGTAAACCTGTTGCTGGATTCGTTGTAGCGGACCAGCAGGTACCACAGCAATAACAAGCCCTCAACAACCACATAGGTCCAGCCCCAGCCATTGAGCAGGTCAGGGAAAAAAGTCTGGATCCCCAGCGGGCTTTGTTCAATCAAATCAAGATTCATTTCAGCGGCTGTCCAGCCCACTTTGTTCAGCAGGGCCCCCGTGGTGGAACCAACCCAGGCGAAGAAAAACACCGCGACCCACAGCTTGAGATGACCTTCTCCAACCCGCCACAGTGAACCGGTACCACAGCCGCCGGCAAAAACCATCCCGATGCCAAACAGAACGCCACCGATCAAGGTCCCAAGCCAGAATCTCGGCGCTATGGCGAGATAGGGATCGAGCAGTTTTGCCTGGAAGATCAGCGAGGCAAACGGAATACCAATGGCCAGGGCAAGAATCACCGCCTTGGTCATATCGCCTTCTGCGGTCATGAACGGCTCGCGTACCGCACGGGCAACGCAAAAACGGGAGCGGTGCATGATAAAACCGATCGCAAAACCGGCGATCACGATGATCGCGCGTGAAGCGAGCTTGCTGTCCTCCGAACCATACCAACTGGTCGCCCACCACAGGATTGCGGTGATCAGTGCCAGGCCAAGCCAGGGATAAAGCGCCAGTGCGGTGGTTGATTGCGTCTTTGACGCCGGTGCCTGCATACCCCAGGTGATGTTTTCCAGCGTCCACATCAGCAGCTTCAAGCCGATCACCGCACCGATCATCAAGCCGAACAGCATCAGGAAACCGGCCGGAGAGGCATGCAGGGCAGGAACAAGAAATGCGCCAACCGTACAGCCGCCGGCAAACACGGCGCCGATCCCCATCAGGCTGCCACCCAACGCCCCCCAGACAAGTTCCAGCGCTGGTGGGCGGCGGAAGCGGAACTGGCGGGAAATCATCGCCGCCGCCATAGCGCCGAGAATGAGGGTGATGTTCATCAGCGATATACGGTGTGTCAGCGGTGAGTCCGGCTCATGCAATCCGAGCACAGCATCGAGGCCAATCAGGTGATTGAACCAGTCTCCCCACAGCTTGATGCCACCGAAAACCCCCCAGAATTCCCCCGAGATCATCAGCGTGAATACCGCGATCAGCAGTAAAATGGCTCCGACATAGGGTGACCAGGGTTCGACCAGGGCGGCCTTGTAATCTATCTTGAGACCGCTGGATTCGAGCAGGGACGACTTCATGTTTACTTCCTTCTAGTTGCCGGTGTATACAAAGACACCACGGCCGGTGACAGCGGAGCTCTAGCGACAACCTGCCGGCGCATCACCGTCGCTGGCGCCGCGCAACAAAATGGCCTTGATGTCGGCAAACAGTTCCTCTTCAGGCACATTGGCAAATTTTGCGGCCGCCTTGTTTTCGTCCGCGATACTGGCGCGGAAGGATTTGCTGACATATTTCGAAACCGTGTCCTGGCCATTCGCATGCTGATCGGCCTCGAGATAAGCCGCCCATTCCGCTTGCGTGCGGCTGTCAGGTGGAACTTTCCCGACCGGCTGGTTTTTATGACAGTCCGTGCAAACCATACGGTAGTAGACGTCTCCACGTTTCCAGTTGCCATCATAAGCACCGGCCATGCCCGGAATCAGGATCAGAAGCGAAACCAGGTTAATCAACATTGTTTTGTATATCTTCATGATGTCTATCTCCTTGTATCAAGGGCTTTGGCTCAGATCAGCCTCACGGATGACCTGTGCCGGTTTAATTCAGGGCTGATATTTGAAGCGCAGACGCTTCTTCAGTCCCGTTACGGATTTCATCCTGCCCGCAGAAAGATCGCCATTAGAGCTATGGCATTCTTTACAGGCCAGGGTGTCTTCCCTGGCCGCGACCATGTGGGTAATTGGCCAGATCATTCGAGTCTTGATGAAATCAACCTTGCCGGAGAAGTCTGCGCCGGCATCAGCCATACCTGAAGCAATGGCTTTTTCCCAGTTAAAGTTGTTGCTGAAGGAATCCTTATCACCCGGATCATTGCTGGTATTTGGAATCACCAGGGTCTTGTTAACCGGATCATAAGGCTGAACACCACGCATCACCTTGACCGGCCAGATGCGGGATTTACCGTCATCGGGGCTGCCGATAAACCGGTTTATCGGAACATAGTCATCGTCTTTCTCAACGATATCTCCAAGGTGGGTGTATTCAACCTTGCCGTTGAACCAGACATATTCCGGAATAACGTTCTCCTCGTGAATAAAAGAGCCTTTTTTGGATTCATAAGTGGAATGGCCCTTATCATCTTTTTCGACATAGGGTTTGCCATCGGCATCCATTCTGCCGGCAGTTGACCAGTCCCACAGCGTCTTGGTCGCATTGCCGCCGCGAGCCATGGCCGGGATATGGCAGGTCTGACAGGCCAGTTTCTCGTTGTGTCTGTTGACAATGGCTGCCATCGACACCGCGGTAAATCCCTTGAGCGGCTCAATATTCTTCATGGTTTGCGCACTGTGCGGGCTGTTACCATGGCAGGATTCGCAACTCACCGGATTGCGGTCCAACGGCATGCCGCGAAGAAACGGCCCCTGTCTTTCGACGGTCATCTGATAGCGGCTACCGTGTACCTTGTGGCCTGCGGTCAAATGACAGGTGGAGCAGGTGAAATCGAGACCCAGAACATCCATATGGACATCGATGCTGCTGTCAGCCACTTCCAGTGAGGAGTCCAGGTCGCCGTGTTTGGATGCGTTGCCGTGGCCACCATAGAAATGGCAGGCACCGCAGGTATAACGGCTGGTTTTGCCGACATTCTGGGCTACCTTGTTCAAATCGACTGCACGTACTATCTTGCCGGATCCCGGTGGAAACTCCATTTCTTCATACACCGCATGGCCGGCCAGGCCGGCTGGTTTTCGGTAAGCGCCCGTGGTGTCATGGCAGGCCAGGCAATCGACATTTTCTTCGGCGGTGAAATCGAAATTCCTGTCCTTAAAGCCATAGCCCACATGGCAGGAAGTGCAATCAGCCTGATTGCCGGCAATGCCGATACAGAAATTATTGATCAGCGTCTTTTTACCGACCGTTTGGCCGGTATTCGGATTAAGCGATTCCAGGGTCCAGTGCTGGGTTTTCATCACCTGACGAGCCGCTTCGGTGTGGCAGCTCAGGCAGGCCCGGGTAACTTCCGGGCCCGATTTGAAATCCTGCTTCAATACTTCAAACTTTTTGTGATCAGCGGTGCCGCCTGCTATGGCATGAGCCATATCAAGAACCATAGAAAGACTCAGGCAAGCAGCGAGAAGACAGAATTTCACTGACGAGAGCCGCTTATCAGTCTGGGGGTACAACATTGTAGCCATTTTGCCATTCACTGATTGTAGTGTGGGAAATTTGAAACCCTATTTATTGATTGATTTTCAGCCATATACCTCTAACAGGGCAATGATCAACGTCAATTTTTATAACTTTAAACGAATTAAAAAAAGGGGACGCTTCCCTTTTATTCTTAGACATGGCGTCTCTGACATCGAAGAAGGTATTATTGTGTCCTGTCAATCATCTAGTTTCATGCCATCATGTTGTCGAATGACTCAACACTAACCAGATTCTGCACCGTTGGCAGGTTGGTCCTGTCGGCAGCCTTTTTGCTTGTGACTGGCTGTTCATCACTGAAACCCGTCGATCTGCCCGAACAATACAGTGCAGCGCCTGCACAAACTACGCTTTGGTCACATCTTGATACCGTGCGCTCTGACGACTGGCTACATCTTCTCAATACCGGTGACGAAGCTATTGACTGGCGGCTGCGTCTGATTGACAGTGCTTCGCAGTCGCTCGATCTGCAGACATTTCTCTGGAAAGATGACGAGACGGGGCTGAAGATTTTGCGGAATATTTACGAGGCTGCCGAACGTGGTGTGCATGTGCGTATTCTGCTCGATGATACCTTCACCGCAACACATGACGAGGCAATCCTGGACATCGATCATCATCCGAATATCGAGTTCCGCATCTACAATCCGTTTGAACATCGCACGAGCAGTATGCTGGTTCGGCAGTTGCTGAACCTGGGTGACTTCAGTCGCGTTGATCACCGCATGCATAATAAGGTGATGGTGGTCGACAACCGGGCCGCTATTGTGGGTGGCCGCAACCTGGCGGATGAGTATTTTGGTAATCATGATGCCGCTAACTTCCGCGATATGGAAGTCCTTACCGCCGGACCTGCTGTGCAGTCACTGAGCAATCAGTTCGATGACTACTGGAACAGTGGCTGGTCATTTCCCGTTGAGCGCGTTATTAATGTAGAACCAACAAAGAGCCCGGAGGAGTTTGAGGCCTGGGTACTGACGACAGTTGAGCCTGGCTTGAACGAGGATCCGACGGCGCGAGCACAGGTCTGGAAGCAGACGGCACAAAATGCTGTGGCAGGCGAGGTGCTGGTGCTGGGCGATGCACCGGCAACTGAAGATCCAGCCGCACCAGATGAGTTGCCCACACAATTGTCGCAAGTGCTGATCGACAGGATGGAGAGTGCCAACGAGGAGTTGATCCTGGTATCGGCCTACCTGATACCAACGCCCGAGCTGGAACAGACCATCGAGCGTGCCGAAAACAGGGGCGTGCGTGTACGCATTCTGACAAACTCGTTGCGATCAAATAATCATGTAGCGGCGCACAGTGCCTATCGGCACCATGTTCGGCGTCTGGTCGATCATGGCGCAGAGGTTCATGAAGTGCGCGTCTTCGCCAAGGACCGGTCGCTGTACATGGAAGAACCCGTCGGCGACAAACACCTTGGATTACACAGCAAACTGCTGCTGATTGATGATCAGCTGAGTTACATTGGCAGCGCCAACATGGACCCACGTTCACTACGCCTCAACACCGAAATGGGCCTTTTAATAAACAGCAGCGAATTCAACAAGCTTGTACGCGAAGTTGTGGCACTCGACTTTCACCAGCGCAATGCCTGGTATCTGCAGCCACAAACAGATGGCAGTCTGTCGTGGGTCGCAGAAGATATAGTGTTACACGAGCAACCTGCGGAATCTACGCTGCAACGTTTGGAAGACTGGTTTCTCAGCGTACTGCCGATTGAAGACGAGATGTGAGTAGATCGGTACAAATTTATAGGACAAAAGGGGACGTTACCCTTTTATTAGATCAATGGGTAACGTCCCCTATATCATTCTATATCATTGTCATGATTCAGATATTTTTATGACTCACTTTGGAGTTCATCATGGGTAGAGAAGACAACCAGCCCGACTGGGATAAAATCGCCGAAAAGTTCGACATCTGGTTGCCACAGATCGCCCCTGTGGGTACTGCATTACTGGAAAAACTGGCCGCCCGTCCCGGCGATACCATTCTTGATATGGGTTCCGGCACTGGCGAACCGGCGCTGACCCTGGCGCGGACCATGGGAGCCAAGGTACAGATCACCGGCATCGATGCTGCCGAGGGTATGGTGAAAGTGGCGCAGAAAAAAGTCGACACCGAAAGGCTGCCCGGCATCACATTTCAAACCATGCCGGCGGAGAAAATGAGCTTTGCCGATAACAGCTTTGACCGCGCCCTGTGCCGCTTCGGCGTTATGCTGTTTGAAGACCCGTTGCAGGGCTTAAAGGAAATGCACCGCGTGTTAAAGCCACAGGGGCGCTTCTCGCTGGCAGTGTGGAGCACACCGGAAACCATGCGCACGCTGCACTGGAGTTACCAGGTCTTCAAGGATCGTGTCGAGGAAGCCTACTATCCTCCCCTGGCCAAGGTCACCTCATTGGGCGAACCGGGCACGGTTGAAGCATTGCTCGACGCGGCCGGTTTCAGTGACTACACCGTTGAGGCCAAAACCTTTCATTACAATTTCGACTCTTTTGAGGACTACTGGGATGCGGTGGAGGCATCGGAAATCCTCAAAATGCAATACGACCAGTTGCCCGACGAGCAGCGCCACCAGATCCGCGATGAAGTCGGCCGCTTTGCCCGGGACTTTGTGCAGGATGGTCGGCTTGTCATTCCACACGATTATCTGCTGGTATATGGCAACAAGTAAATTGAAGCCTCATCTGACCTCATCCGGGTCGGACCTTCACCTGGTGGATCAGGTGAGGTTACTGTATGTCGGCATGACCCGTGCCAAATCCCAACTGCTGATTACATCCAGCGGGGCTACGGTGTTTACCCAACGTTTGGTTGAACTGGTGGCGCCTTAATAATAAAAGGGGTCGGAGTGATTTAATTTTGACCTTCTGCATTCATAGTAGATGTAAGCCTGCAGCAGTAAAAGATGCCGGAGGGGTTAGATGTTAACCAACATTTCGAATTGATCGAAAAATTTTCCCTCTGTCACCTTTATTAACTCTGGATGTGAATTGCATTTGGCAGTAGCTAGTTTTTTTTGTGTCGGTTGAGCCAGTAGCCGGCGAGGACAAGCAGGATGAGTACAATAATAATCAGTGTCGGTGCCCATGGCGCTAATACTGCAGCATGGCTGTGGATACCAAACATAAGAAAGGCCCAGCCGCCCATGGCGATGTAAGTACCGGTAAGCACGACTGATAGCGTTAACCATGCAGGAAAGCCAAGCAGGTAGCCAATGGCGCTGCCCACCACCGGCCCTGTCATCCAGAAGGGAAACCAGACAAATATAAATAAGCCTGCAATGCCGTAACGACGTACCTTGTCATGGTGCTGCTCGGCGGCTGCCCGCGTGCCTTCGAGAAAGCGTTTCAGTCGCGGAAATACGACCAGTTTTTGCACACTGAATACGAACAGGGGATAAAACAGTAATACCAGCACCGTTTCTACCCACATATTGACCGATACTACAAGAGCGTGGCCATAACCACCGGCGTAGCCTATGGACATGGACACGGCGCGGCCAAAGATGATGTTGAAAAAAGTCAAGGCGCCGATCATATGCGCGGTTTGCGGCGACCAGAAAGCAACCAGCCCCATGAAGATGAGACCGACCAGAGCAACAACGATGCCAAGCAACAGGATGCGTCCCTCTGTCGTCCTGAACAGCTGCCGCCAGGCAGGCCGGGGCTGATACTCAGGGGAGGGTACAGGCTTTGTTTCTTTTTCACTCATAAATAACAGTATAGAGAAAGCGAGGGCAGTTAACGACCAAACATAGGTCCAAATATAGACACCCATTAATTAAAACAGTAAAAGTGTTTACTAAACAATGGGGTCAGGTCTTTGATCTTTGACTTATACTCATCATAATCACGGCAATACTACGGCATATCACAAATCAAAGATCTGACCCCGTAAGCTCTTCAAATATTAAGCGAGAATCACAATGTATTACTTGATTTATCTAAGTTCTTCTGTAAAGCCTATGAACCATGATCAGCTTTCAACTCTTCTGCAGCAATGTCGTGACAACAATCAGAAGAACGGCATAACCGGGATGCTTCTGTATCAGAACGGAACTTTTATGCAGATGCTTGAAGGTGACAAGCAGGTGATATTGGATTTGTACGACGATATAAGAAAAGACGATCGTCACACGGGAATTCATAAAGTGCTTGCAGGCGATATCGAAGAAAGAAATTTTGAGGATTGGTCGATGGGCTTCTTCAATATGGACAAGGCGGGTGATTTACCGAAATACAGAGATTATATCGAGGAGAATCTTGCATTAAGGTCATTTGAAGCTGATTCGCAGGATGCATACGAATTTATGATAATGTTTAACAAGATCAATGAATAGCCCGCACTCTATTTTTTATAATATTAAAGGGATCAGAAGCCTTTAATCTTACTTACACGCATAATTTTCTTACTAAATTCTGATAGGATAAGACGAAAGAATGACGAACAAAATAATTCCAGTTGTTCTGGTGATCTTTGTATTTCTTACGGGGTGTTCAGGAACCATGCCTAATCTAGGGGTAAATAACAGTGAGCTGGCACCGTGCCCGAAAACGCCAAATTGTGTAAGTAGTCAGGCGCATGATAAAAAACATTTTATCGAACCTATTATTTTCGCTGGAACACAGCAGGAAGCGCATGACCGTCTCTTGCAGATAATTGCATCAGAAAAGCGAACCAAAATTATTACAGATCAAAAAGATTATATTCGTGTAGAGTTTACTTCAGCTCTATTCCGATTTGTTGATGACGTGGAGTTCTATTTCCCAAAAGAGAAAGCTGACGAGACTGTTATTCATGCTAGATCTGCCTCCCGTGTCGGAAGTTCTGATTTCGGCGTCAACCGAAAACGAATTGAGCGTATTCGAAGTAAGTTGTAAACAAAGGAAATGCGGGGTGCTTCAGAGCCCCTTTAATCTTTCGTCTCCTTTTTACTGCTGCACATCAATCATAACTTCATTACGGCACAGAAAAGGTATCGTCTACGGTGGGTTGTAGCCGGCTCAGCGCGGTTC
>CALLCZ010000132.1 GCA_937998645.1 uncultured Gammaproteobacteria bacterium | reverse complement strand
CAAACAGGGTGTTACCCCTAAAGCAGGCAAGGTCAAGAGAAAAGGCAAATCACTATTCGGCGGTCGCAAGGGGAAAAGGATTGTACCCGGCGATATCGCCGTATTCAGTCGGCAAATGGCCACGATGCTCAAAGCCGGCGTTCCACTGGTACAGGCATTTGACATCGTCGGCCAGGGCCATAACAACAAAAATATGACAAACCTGATCATGGCGGTCAAGGCTGACGTGGAAGCCGGTGGCACATTCGCCAGCGCACTGGCCAAGCACCCGCTGCATTTTGACGACCTGTTTGTCAGTCTGGTTGATGCCGGCGAGGCATCAGGTGCACTCGAAGACCTGCTGGATAAAGTTGCGACCTACAAGGAAAAAACAGAAGCGCTGAAATCCAAAATCAAGAAAGCCCTGACCTACCCGATTGCAGTACTCGTAGTCGCCATAGTCGTAACCGCTATTCTGCTGATATTCGTTGTACCGACTTTCGCCGGTATGTTTGCAGGATTCGGCGCAGATTTGCCAGCGTTTACCATGATGGTCGTAAACCTGTCCGACTTTGTCATTGAATGGGGCTGGCTGATTCTGATCGGTATTATTGGCGCCATCGTAGGCTTCGCTCAAACCAAAAAACGCTCGCGAAAATTCCGCGAAAAACTTGATGTTATTTCTTTAAAGATACCCGCATTTGGCGCATTGTTGTATAACTCGGCCATTGCACGCTTTTCAAGAACACTGGCAACCATGTTTGCCGCCGGTGTACCACTGGTTGAAGCTATGGTCTCGGTGGCGAGCGCGGCGGGCAACAGCGTCTATACCAAGGAGATTATGCGCGTACGCGATGATATCGCCTCGGGTACTACATTACAGTCGAGCCTGTCTCAGAATAAGGCGCTTTTCCCCAACATGTTGATACAGATGGTTGGCATCGGTGAAGAGTCCGGTGCTCTCGACGAGATGCTTGCCAAGGTAGCCGATTATTACGAAGCGGAAGTCGATGATGCCGTCGATAACCTGACTGCATTGATGGAACCACTGATCATGTCGTTCCTCGCTGTTGTAATTGGTGGTCTCGTGATTGCAATGTATCTACCTGTCTTCAAGATGGGTGAAGTTGTTTCACAGCATTAACCACTTGGAAATAATCAACGTATTCAAGGCAGAACAATGGCTGTTTTATACAGCCATTGTTCTATTCAGCCTTTGTGTAGGCAGCTTTTTAAATGTCGTCATCTATCGCCTGCCGCTGATGCTGGAACGTGAATGGCGACAGCAATGCCATGATTTTCTGGAGATAGAAGCTCCACGAGGGGATGAACAACCACGCATAGGCCTTGCAACACCCGCATCCAGTTGCCCCCATTGCGGCCACTCTATTCGCGCATGGGAAAACATTCCGCTTATCAGTTATCTCATACTTGGTGGCAAGTGCTCTTCATGCAAGGCGCATATATCAATGCAGTATCCCGCCATTGAAGCGATCACTGCAACACTGTCTGTTATCGTTGCATGGCAATTTGGTGTTAGCGTACAGACTGCCGGCGGCCTGCTGTTTACATGGATATTGATCTCCCTGACCATGATCGATGTACATAAGCAATTGCTGCCTGACAATATTACCCTGCCATTATTATGGCTGGGTTTGATCTTCGCCCTGTTTGACACCTATGCGTCACTGCAAGCCAGCGTGATTGGTGCAATAGCCGGGTACCTGTCGCTCTGGACAGTGTTCCAGACATTCAAGCTGGTTACGGGCAAAGAAGGCATGGGCTTCGGTGACTTCAAGTTGCTCGCCGCTATGGGCGCATGGATGGGCTGGACCATGCTGCCGCAAATCATTCTGGTTTCATCAGTCATAGGCGCCATCGCCGGCTCAATAATGCTGGTTACGGGTAAAACCCGTACGCAACAACCCATACCCTTTGGTCCTTATCTCGCAGTTGCAGGCTGGATAGCACTGCTCTGGGGCAATGACATCAATCAGGCCTATCTGGTCACCTTGCAATAATGCTGGCAATTGGCCTCACAGGAGGTATAGGTAGCGGAAAATCCGAAGTTGCCGGAATGTTTGACCAGCTCGGCGTCCCGGTGATTGATGCTGATGTCATTGCACATCAACTCGTAGAGCCAGGCACAGAAGCTCTGTCTGAAATTGCCGCCGCATTTGGTGAAACTATATTAACGTCTGAAGGCACATTGAACAGAGCCAGACTCGCAGAAATTGTATTTAACAGGCCTGATATGAAACAACAGCTTGAGATCATCATTCACCCGCGAGTACGTGAGCAAATTAAAGCTTTCAAAGAAGCACATAAAAATGAACCTTATATCATTGTTGTAATCCCACTGTTACTGGAATCAGGGCAACGAGACCTTGTCGACAGGGTATTAGTTGTGAATGCTGCGGAAACTGTACGAATCCAGCGTGTGCTGGCAAGAGATGGTCGCCGTGAAGAGCAAATCCGTTCAATCATGCGGAACCAGGCGGATGATGCACAGCGACGCGCTGCTGCAAATGACAGCATTGACAACAGCGGTTCACTTGACGACCTGATGATATCCGTGCGCAAGCTTCATCAACAATATATATCGCTCGCAGCTTAGCACAGCTTTATGTAACACCTGATTTATGTAAAAATCAGAATAATAATTAAACGAGCCAGCCGTGACCGATTACCTCACATACGAACAACCGCTGAATGAACGTATACGCACGTTCCTCAGGCTCGAGAAGCTGTTCAATCAGTTTACTTTTCATGTCAAGCACGGATCTGTGTGGGACAACCCAATCGCCATTGATGCAATTACGGACATCCTGTCATTTACCACGCGAAGCGATATCAAACTTGAAGTACTCAAGGAACTGGAGCGCCAGCATTCACGCCTGGAAAGGCTTACCAAGCGTCCACAAATTGACCAGGGGCAATTGACATCATTACTGGATAAACAGACTACCCTGATCAGCAGATTGCAATCGAACACAGGACAGTTAGGCCAGGAAACCCAAAGCTCGGAATTGCTGAATGCCGTCCGACAGAAAAGCTCGGTTCCGGGTCCGATCTGTGATTTTGACCTGCCCGCTTTCCACTACTGGCTGACACGCCCGGAAAGCACACGACGCGAACAACTGCAGCAATGGTTTTCACCCTTCCAGGTGCTTGAAGAAGCCATCACCATGATTATGGACGTATTAAGGAATTCTACCGATGAAACCGAGGAAACCGCAGTTAAAGGATTTTTCCAGAAAGTAATTGATACCAACCAGGCCGTTCAATTGCTACATATCTCTGTACCGGACACACATAACTGCTACCCCGAAATCAGCGCAGGCAAGCACCGTTTCTCGGTTCGATTTATGATTAATCCCAATCCGATTACCCGACCGGAGCAATTCATCGAAGATGTAGCGTTCAGGCTTAGAGTCTGCTCCGTTTAACTACTGCCAGAATGCACCTATTGCTGCGACACCCTGACCGCCTGAACTCCATGCCTGATCAATATCATCAGCACTCAGGCCACCAAGTGCATATACCGGAATATTAATCTCATCAACCAGCTTATGGAATGCTCCCCACCCCAGTGGTTGCGCACCTGGATGACTGTGTGTTTTCTGCACCGGTGACAATACCGCAAAATCAACACCGATCGATTGCGCATGCTCCAGCTCCAG
>CALLCZ010000131.1 GCA_937998645.1 uncultured Gammaproteobacteria bacterium | reverse complement strand
CTACGGTGATTGTTCCTTTAATTGATAGTAATGGATTCATAAATTTCCCCTTATCTATGTGTCGCGATTTCTTGAAATAACAGGGCGCTAAAGATAGAGCAGCGGCATGTATAATGCAACAGCTAAATTAGCAAATTAGTGAATTTTTTCTAATAAAAACAACTAATTCCATACATGGTACAGTGTTATTCAAACATGAATCCCGTTGAATTGAGTATATTTGCCAATCGTATCGAGGCCGTATGCGATGAAATGGGCGCAGCGCTTCAGCGTGCTGCATTTTCGCCCAATATTCGCGACCGGCTCGATTATTCCTGTGCTGTGTTCGATGCGGATGGCGAGCTTTGCGCACAGGCGGCGCATATTCCGGTTCACCTGGGAAGCATGGCCTTTGCCATGCGCGGTATCATCGAAGGCATCGACTGGCGGGATGGTGACATGATCATTCTGAATGATCCCTACATGGGAGGCACGCATCTTCCGGATGTCACTGTGATCGCGCCAGTCTTTGTGGGCAAGCAAATGCTCGGCTTTGTTGCTAATCGTGCACATCATGCGGATATTGGCGCCGAGCAACCGGGATCAATGCCGTTATCGACGAGCCTGCAGCAAGAAGGCCTGGTCATACAGCCGCAGAAGCTGGTCGAACAAGGCATCATCAATGAAGCGAGAATGAACCGGCTGATGCAACCGATGCGCAATCCGGCCGAGTCAACGGGTGATTTCAGCGCACAGATTGCGGCAAACCGCCGCGGGTCCCATCGTCTGATAGAATTGATTCAGCAGATGGGAACACAGCGATACTCCGAGGCCCTCGAGGCGTTGAACAATTATGCCGAGCAGCTCGCTATTTCAAGCTTGAATGCAATCCCGGATGGTGAATACCATTTCTGTGATGTGCTGGATGATGATGGCCTGGGGCATACCGATATTGAGATCCGGGCGCGTATCAGCGTGCGCCAGGGGAAGGTCGTCGTGGACTTCACCGGCAGCAGCGCCCAGGTCGGGGGCAATGTGAATTGTCCGGTCTCGGTTACGGCGGCAGCGGTTTATTACGTGTTTCGCTGTTTGCTGCCCCCGCAGGCGCCGGCCTGCGCAGGCAGTTTTCGCCCGATCACCATCACCGCGGAAAATGGCAGCCTGTTGAATGCGGCTTACCCGGCCGCGGTGGCTGCCGGCAACGTGGAAACCAGTACACGTATTGTTGATGTGGTCATGGGGGCGCTGGCGCAGGCGGTACCCGAGCTGATACCCGCGGCCAGCCACGGCAGCATGAACAATGTCGCGATGGGTCTGGCCGGTCACCAGGCGGCGCAGACCTGGGACTATTATGAAACCATCGGCGGCGGCATGGGAGCCGGCGCCGCCGCAGACGGCCTCGATGCGGTGCAGACGCACATGACCAACACCCTGAATACGCCGATCGAATCGCTGGAAATGGCTTTCCCGATCCGTATCAACCGCTACCAGGTGCGGCGTGGTTCGGGCGGTACCGGAGTGCGCGCCGGCGGTTCGGGAATCGTGCGCGAATTCGAATTTCTGCAGCCGGCGCAGGTTACCCTGTTAACGGAACGCAGAACGCATGCCCCGTGGGGTTTGCAGGGTGCGGGCAGCGGCAGGTGCGGTCGCAACCTGCTGAATCGAAAGGAGGTCGAGGCCAAGGTGCTGCTGTCGCTGCAGGCGGGTGATGTGCTGACGATTGAAACCGCCGGCGGGGGCGGCTGGGGTAAAGCAGTGCGTAGCGGCGAGTAGCGAGTGGCGCGGCATACATATTTTCGCAATGTCTTGTTTGTTATACTTCACGGGTCTCCTTGAACATTTCTGCATTGATTCATAATCATAAACAATCCGTTGTGCTGCTGGCCGGCCTGCTGCTTATCGCTGCACAGCTCGTGTCGCTGGTGCATGCGGCAGAGCATCCTTTTCATGACCATGATGAAATTTGCGAGATCCTGAGTGCTGTAGAGAAGCACGACACCGGCACCGCAGTTGTTGTGCCGGCTGCGGGTTTTTCACGCTATAGCGATGAGCTGAATTCCGGTGACTTGTCGGGGCCGGCAACCACCGCAGTCTATTCATACCCGGCGCGAGGGCCCCCTGCATTCACATAAGCTAGCTGTACCATCCCGTTTCCTTGCAGCAGCTGTTTTCAGCGGCAAGGAAACCGTTTCATGTTTAGACGAGGCTTATGTTGAAAAATGAATTCGATTACATTTCGAGCAGTTGGTGCCGCCGCATTGCTGGCGCCGGCAGCACAGACTTTTGCTGACGCCGGTGCCGGCGGTTATGCCCACGCCAGCAGTGCATTCAATCCCGCGATCAGCGTCATTCTCGACGGCGTTTACGCGAGTTACAGCAATGATCCCGAGGACTACAACATCCCCGGTTTCATGCTGGGAGGCGAAGCCGGGCTGTCTCCCGAGGGCTTTTCCCTTGGACATTCCGAGCTGATATTCAGCAGTGACATCGACGACAAGTTTTATGGACGTCTCACGGTTGCATTCGCAGAGCACGACGATGAAATCGAGGTCGAGCTGGAAGAGGCATTTTTCGAAACGCTTGCACTCGGTGGCGGATTCACCATTCGAGGCGGGCGTTTTTATTCTGGCATCGGTTATCTGAACCAGCAGCATCCGCATGCCTGGGATTTCAAGGATGCGCCGCTGGTTTACAGCGCCCTATTTGGCGACCAGTACTTCGATGACGGCGTGCGCGCCTCGGTGATATTGCCGACCGACCTGCTGATCGAGGTCGGCGCCGAAGCCTTGTCCGGGAAAAAGTATCCGACCGGTGGAGAGCACCAGGGGGTGGGCAGCTGGACCGCGTTTGCCAATATCGGCGGTGACATCGGCGTGAGTCACAGCTGGCAGGCCGGGTTGAGCTACCTGTCCGCGGACGGGATCGAGCGCGAGCACGGCGGCCATGCTCACGGCGGTGAGGAAGCGGAGTTCCCGTTGTTCACGGGCGACAGCAGGATTGCAGGCGCCAACCTGATCTACAAATGGGCGCCGGACGGCAATTATCGCGAGCGCAACGTCAAACTCCAGTTCGAGTACTTCAATCGCGACGAAAGCGGCGAGGTGACCCTGGTCAACGCCGCAACACCGGAAAACAGTACCCTGGAAAGCAAACAGGACGGCTGGTATTTACAGGCGGTCTGGCAGTTTGCCCGCAGCTGGGCTACCGGTGTCCGCTACGACAGGCTCGACAGCGACAACAGCGGCAGTGATCCGAACGTGCTGGACGAGGCCGGCCTGGTCAGTAACGGACATCAGCCGGAACGTGCGAGCATCATGGCGGAATGGGTGCCGAGCGAGTTCAGCCGTATCCGTCTGCAGTATAACCGCGATGATTCGTACCAGGTATCTGATGACCAGGTGTACTTACAGTACACATTCAGTATGGGCTCGCATGGCGCACATGCATTCTAGGTGACAGAATGATTTTACGAACTACATTGTTATGTCTAAGTTTCTTGCTGCCCGGTGTACAGGTGCAGGCGGCAATTAATGTGTTTACCTGCGAGCCGGAATGGGCGGCGCTGGCAAAGGAACTGGGTGGTGAACTGCTTGATGTATACAGCGCCACAACTGCATTGCAGGACCCGCATCACATACAGGCCCGACCCAGCCTGATTGCCAGGGCGCGTAAAGCTGACCTGCTGGTCTGCACGGGTGCCGAACTCGAGACCGGCTGGCTTCCGCTGCTGCTGCGCAAGGCGGGCAACGCCGGTATTCAGCCCGGGCAAAGCGGTCACTTTCTTGCGGCTGAACAGGTCGAGCTGCTGGATGTGCCTGAAAGACTGGACCGCAGCATGGGCGATATCCATGCGAGCGGGAACCCGCATGTGCATACCGATCCCCGCAACATTCTTCAGATTGCGGGGCCGTTGCATCAACGCCTCAAACAGATCGACCCTGACAACGCTGAACATTATACCCGGCGATTCGAGGCGTTTGCCGGCGACTGGCAGCGGGCGATTGACAGGTGGTATGCGCAGCTTGCGCCGGTGAAGGGCGCAGCCGTGGTTGTGCATCATGATTTCTGGTCGTACCTGATCGACTGGCTGGGTTTGAACCGGGTCGCCACGCTGGAGCCTGTGCCCGGCGTTTCCCCCTCTTCGGCCCATCTGGCCAGGGTAAAGCAGTCGCTGGATCTGCAAGCCGTGACCATGATTATCGATACCGGTTATATGAATGACCGGCCTGCCAACTGGCTATCGGATCAAACGGGTATCGCGCTTGTGACCTTGCCGGCCACGGCCGATTTCCAGAACGGCGAAAGCCTGTATGACTGGTTCGATAATCTTGCGGCGCTGCTGCTGGAGCCCGTTAAATGAACCTGGAGGGGCTTGATATAAGCATACTGGCCCCCGCCTTTGTGGCCGGCGTGGTTGTGTTGATGACGCATATCCCGCTCGGCTACGAGGTGCTCAGGCGGGGCATCATCTTCATTGATATCGCCGTGGCCCAGATCGCCGGTCTCGGTGTCATCATTGCCTACACGCTGGGCTGGGACGAACACGGTGTCGAGGCCCAGGTCGCCGCGGTCACCAGTGCACTGGTCGGTGCCTGGGTGCTAAGCTGGCTGGAGAAAAAATACGGCGAGCATCAGGAAGCCTTGATCGGCACCAGTTTTATACTTGCGGCGACGGGTAGTATTCTATTGCTGGCCAACAACCCTCACGGTGGCGATCACCTGAAAGAGTTGCTGGTGGGCCAGGTTCTTTGGGTCGAGTGGAATCAGCTGCTGAATGCGGCGGTTGTTTCGGCCATTGTTCTGGCGCTCTGGCTGAAGCTGAAAGACAGGATTGGCAACGCGGGCTTTTACACGCTGTTCGCGATCGCGATCACCGTGTCGGTCCAGCTGGTCGGCGTCTACCTGGTATTTGCGAGCCTGATTGTTCCTGCCCTGGCAACGGTCGGCTGCGCGGGCCGGTCCGGATACAGAATGTCGGTGATCATCGGCGTCAGCGGCTATGCAGGAGGGCTGGTGCTTTCAGCGCTGCTGGACTTGCCGAGCGGGGCCGTGATCGTGTGGACGATAGCGATCTCTGCAGTCCTTATCCACGTGTCATGGGCCTGTAAAACCGTCGTGAACACACGTACGAAAAATAACTAATGTCCTGAACGGAGAGTAGAAGCTTATGATTTTGAATGAGAAACGCACTGTTACTTCACATCCCCTGTGCCTGGCCACCAGCCACTCGTAGCTGCTTTTATGTGCGGAATATGCGGCGAAATCCGGTTTGATGGCAACGCGCCCGACGAGGCGCGAATACATCGAATGATGGACAGGCTCACACGACGCGGCCCGGACGGCCACGGGTGTTTCATCAATGGCAATGCCGGGCTCGGGCACCGCCGCCTGGCGGTGATCGACCTGTCCGACAAGGCCAGCCAGCCGATGATCGACCGGCAGCAGGGACTCTCGCTGGTATTCAACGGTACGATCTACAACTATCCAGAGCTGCGCGAGAGCCTTATAGCCAAAGGTCACCACTTCAATTCGACCGGTGATACCGAAGTCATACTCAGGGCCTACGCCGAATGGGGTATCGACTGTCTTCAGCGCCTGCACGGTATGTTTGCATTTGCGATCAGGGACAGAAACAACGGCAAGCTCATACTGGCGCGTGACCGTGTCGGTATTAAACCATTGTATTTCTCACATAATCAAAACCGCCTGCTGTTTGCTTCCACCACGCAGGCATTGCTTGCAGCTGATGAATCTATAGATACATCCATCGATGCTTTTGCAATGCACAACCTGTTTTCGTTGCATGCAGTGGTGCCGGCGCCGCGAACAATCCTCAAAGGCATACGCAAGGTGCGCCCTGCGCATTACATGGTGTTTAATGATGACGGTACAGTAGAAGAGAAGCGCTACTGGACACTGACAGCGAAACGACCTGGCAAGGCAATGGGTGAAAGCGAATGGATTCAGGCAATTCATGATGCGTTGCGAAGATCAGTTGAGCGACGCCTGAAAATCGCTGATGTGCCGGTAGGCGTGCTGTTGTCCGGTGGTATCGATTCGAGTTTGCTTGTTGCTTTGTTGAGTGAAGCAGGCGTGAAAGGCCTGAAAACGTTTTCCGTTGGCTTTGAAGATCAGCCGGAGGAAAAGGGCAACGAATTCGAATACTCCGATGCGGTAGCGGATAGATACGCGACAGAACATCATCGCTTCCTTGTGCCCAATGACCAGGTATTACCCCGATTGCCGGAAGCTTTCCGGCATATGAGCGAACCCATGTTTGCGCAGGATGCGGTCGCGTTTTATCTGCTTTCAGAAGTGGTATCAAAAGAAGTCAAGGTGGTGCAAAGCGGGCAGGGTGCCGATGAGGTGTTTGGCGGCTATTTCTGGTATCCGCAAATGCAGCATTCGATAACGCAGGGTGTGCGCAGGTTCAGCGAACACTATTTTGATCGTGACCACGATGAGTTTCTTGAAACAGTTGATACTCGCTACCATGGCGACGACGTTAGCTCGCATCTTATGCAGGAACTGTTGAATGGTGTGGAGGCAGATGAATACCTTGACCGCGTGCTGGCAGTTGATGTCACCACGCTGATCGTAGATGATCCGGTAAAACGGGTTGATAACATGACCATGGCCTGGGGGCTGGAAGCGCGTGTGCCATTCCTGGATCAGGAACTGATCGAGCTTGCGGCAACCATGCCACCCGGGCTCAAGCTGGCCGGTGGCGGCAAATATGTGCTCAAGCAGATATCACGCGGTCTGCTGCCGGACAGTGTAATAGATCGCAAAAAAGGCTATTTCCCGATGCCGTCACTGAAATATGTGCGCGGTGAATTTCTCGACTTCATGAAACAGATTCTGTTATGTGATGCTGCGAAAAGCCGTGGTTTATACAATCCAGCCTATGTCGAAAAGCTGATGGCT
>CALLCZ010000130.1 GCA_937998645.1 uncultured Gammaproteobacteria bacterium | reverse complement strand
CATATGCGGCGTACCCAGGTGGTCGTTATGCGCATAGTAAATCGATCTGTTGTAACTGGAGGTTGTGCATCCGACTGCTGTTCCTCCAGACAGTGCGCAATTCTTCACAAGGTAGACATCATTCGTGTCGAGACGACCATCCTCGTTTACATCTCGTGAGACATCACCGGAATTGTAGTGATTGAAATACCAGATCAGGTAATCACCTACACCGACAGCACCGTCATTATCCATATCGGCATTGAGGATCGGCTCTCCTCCGCTCGGCTCATATACAATAGTCGCCAGCAGCTCATCATTAAGATAGATATATTCCTGCTTTGCCCTACCAGAAGAACCCGTTTCAGCCAGCAGTTTTCCTCCCAGCCCATAAACGTATACCGTCTTGTTTTTGAAACCGTATGTACCTGCGATTCCTCTGTCGGACAAGGCTTTTATGGTGCGTTCGCCGTGCCCGTTGTAGGTATAAATGACCTTGCCAGATAAATTCGATACCCTGTTATCGGATGTGTAGCTGATAGACATACCACCAAGACTCGTGGTGTTGCCATTGGCATCAATCACCACTGAACTTCCTGCATTGGTGTTCATACGGTTTGTATTGGGATCGTAACTGTAAATATCGGTCACACTATTGGCCTGTTTTCTGGTCCTGTTGCCATTGATATCGTAGCCATAGTCTCTTGAGCCGTACGGACCGTATGAGGTATCCAGCCTGTCGAGTGCATCGTAGTCATGATCCTTGCTGCCTTCAGAAGAATAAAAAGTCGCGGGGTTGCCATTTGCATCGTAATAAATCACATCGTAGAAATAACCGCCATGACCGGTAATAAAGGTACGATAGGCCTGGTCCATATAACCGAATATCGATGAGCCATTATCTCGTGTAACAAAACGCTCTGGACCGAAAGGATAATACTGCGCGGCTGTTACCAGGTTCTTCTCGCCGTTATTGAGAATTACGCTGTAGGCATTACCGGCAGCATCATAGGTATATGTCACCTTGTTACCACCCGGGTAAATCAAGTCCTTGATTCGGCCGGCCGCATCGTATCTGTATGACACTTTCGACATTGCCTGCTCATAGGAAGGAAATGTTGTTACCGTCTGCGTGGATGACTTGATATCTCCGAAAGCGGTGTAGCCGTAAGACACGGTAACGACATCCCGATTAACTGAGCACAACTTACCTGCACCATTTTCACAAGTATCATATACATATGTAATGTCATCCGATGTTCCGGGCGCATCCGCCAGGGTAAGCCTGCCCAGAGCATCGTAGCTGTAGTTGAATACCTGCCCTTTGGCATCAGTCAAGGATGCTATATTACCGGCTTCATCATGCGTGTAGTTTGAAGTTCCTGTATCCGGACTGGTCAGCGAGATCAGGTTTCCCAGATCATCGTAAGTATAAATCGTTTGTCCACCATTGGGATCTGTAACCGATACAAGGTTGTCCTGCATATCATAACCGAACCGGCTCAGCGCATTGGCTGACGAAGGATCCGTGCCACCCAGATCCTGTGTTATCGATGTCAGGCGCCGCAGCGCATCATAACTGTAGTCGGTAACGACATTCTTGCCGTCCGTTTCATAATCCAGGGTACCATCAGGCGAAAAATCATGATTACGTGTCTCGTTTACCTGTGCACTGACATCCAGCCTGTTATAGGCATCAAACGACTGCCCCAGTGTTTTTAGCAAAATATTCGACTGATCATATATATTCTCATGGATGACATTGCCTTCTGTATCCAGCTCGTATTCAATATAGTTATTGAAGCTGTCATAAATTCTATAAAGGCGACGAGCATCGTCATACTCAAATGTCAGCGTAGTGGCTTCATTTGTCCCATAGCCCTGTGTGATGGATTCAACTTCGCCGGTTGCGATGTATGTCCAGCGCGTAGTCCTGGTTTCACCAGTGGAGAGATCGGTAAGCGTCTGCGTTTCCAGGCGATCATTACCAGGATAATAGGTGAAATCGGCCAGTAGATTGGTCCCGGTTGTATACGACGATCTCTTTCCGGTTGCCGTGTAGGTAATATTGTCGTAAAGAACAACACCCAGCGGCGCCTTTACCTTCTCCACCCTGGCACGATTATTACCCTCTGCTTCACTATCAGGATAGTAAATGATGTTATAGATGTCATCGACATCGGTGCGTGGGCCATCAATTTCGGATAACTGGTGGTATGGACCGTTGTATACAAATGATTGTGACCTGAAGACAGGTGTGGCGTCCGGTCGGTAGCCATTAACTGTTATTGATGTGGCATTTCCAAAATCATCATAGGTATATGTCGTTACCTTACTGCCTGCCGCATAGACAGATGGTTCCGTTTTTGTCTTAATCTTGCTCTGATAGCGAGGATCATAGGTGTAGGATGTTGTACGCTCTTCTGGAGTCGCTACAGCCTCGGTTACGATACCGGGATTACCGTTCTCGTCATGATCTTCATACGTAGTGTTCTGGCCGTATTCATTTTTACTGAGTAAATTGAGTGTACTGTTGTTAGGCGAATCCAGGTCAAAATCGTAGTCATAACTTTTACTTCCGTTGGCGCAAGCAACACATTCCGGACCATCATACTGCATCAGCATCCCTTTCAATACGACGTCAGAATAATGGTATGTTGATTGATAACCACGGCTATTTGTCACAGTATTTGATAGCGCACCATATATCACGCTGACACTATCGATCCTCAACTCTGGCAAAGCATCCGGCGTGCCCAGATAAGACGATTTTGCCAGCCCATCCTGGTAATAATCAAACGTACTTACCCGTATGTTACGCTCGTCTGTTACTCCAGTCAGCGCCCCTGGATAGTCGCTGTTTTCATAATGATATTTCACGGACGAAAGATCTGGATTAATTACTTCAACAAGGTTAGAACTTAAATACCTGTACTGCCACACCCTGCCCGTGTCATCTGAAATATAGTCTATATAATCATCATCATTATATTGAATATCTATATACTGACCCAGACTGTTTTCCACGCGTGAAACAAGGCCATTACTATATGTAATAATCTCATGTACACCATTTGGATAATCTACATATAACAAGCTACCTGAATAATCGTATGTTTCCTTAACTTTATCCGGGTCGGTGAGAACATAGTTCATTCTATATAAAACAACTTCATTTTCGACTGGCACTGGTGTTACATCTATCTCATCCAGCTCGAATCCAGCACTGAACACATCTTCCCAGGCGTAAACTGTATCTTTACCAGCACCGGAATATGTTTTCTGAAACTTTATAATGCTCCCGTCCGGCCTGTAAAATCTTAAATAATCATCCCATATGCTACCTACATCTCGATAAACACCATGGGTTGATATTGAATAGTTTGCACGGTAGCGCCCATCAACGAATATCCTGCACTCATTATCGACCCATTGGGTATCTGCATTTTTGAATGCCTGCAGGTTCTGATATGGCCCTGGACCGAGCACTGACGACTGATCTGTTATTTCCGATATACCTGCTTCACATGCTGCTTGCCTGGTTGAATACAGGCTTGACTGGAACGGATCAGACTCCATTCCGTCTGAAGAAACATGGACATTGTCACCGGTTCTCAGCGCATCATTTCTTTGCATGCGACGATCATAGGTATGCGTCCACTTATTTCCAATTGAAGAACCAGTTAGAGTCGACTGGCTATTATAATAACGCGCGAAACCAGGCCGACTTATGCCTGACGGCATCGTATCAGTAATATCTGTATATATTTTATATTTATTACCATTTATAAGATTTATTGGATGTTGCGAGCTAGTGCAGCTTTCCCCCTGATCTTCGTTTTCGAATTCACCGGCATCCATGAAGTACCCTAGATCATCCGGCTCTGCTACTATAGATGCCTCTCTCCACCAGTACCACTTTGCAGTGGTGCTATCATAACTTTCGCACGCAACAAATGCCGTTTCAGGTGAGGTAAAATTAACTCCGGCTATACGTTTCCCACCACTGTTGAGTGCACATCCTAATGCAGCTGCACTGTATGCATCAGGCAGACCTAATTGATATGTGGAATGAGCATTTACAATCCATGCTGCTGCGGTATTTGCTTGAAGAAACAGGAATGCAGTTGATAAATATAAAACCGATCCGGTATTTATAATATGGCTTGCCAGGCGACTATAGAGGCACTCTCCAGCTTCTCGCTCGATTATTTTCTTGTCACTATATCCATGTTTTACGTGATCAGTTCGATTACACATGAGCAACTTCCTTGTTGAATAAAATAAGCACCATTAACTTGCTGGGCAAATATATGCGTATATTTTTATCCAGTCAATTTTTTCTTTATTATTAGAATTAGATTACTTCTATGAAGGCTCTATTCCCAACCATTGCTTCCAATGCTTAAACAAATCTTCATCCAGTGATGCAAGCACAGACCGGTCTTCGTACATCCCTCTGAATACAGGTTCGCCATCGTGTGATATTGATTTTCCACCTGCCTCATGCAGTATTAAATTTCCTGCCGCATAATCCCAGGGTTTTTGCCCGCCATGCAGGTAAATGTTGAAACGACCTGCTGCGAGCCAGCACCAGTCGAGTGCAGATGATCCTATGTTGCGCTGTGAACTGAAGGGCGTTTCGTTAACGAGCCTTGCTGCGAGCTCCTTTGATAACCGCTTTAGATCTATTTCTGCGATTACACTGTTGATTTCCGTCTTGTTTGGAATGTGTTTAAGCAGTTCACCGTTTAGTGCAGCACCCTCACCTTTTAATGCGGTGAAAACCTCCTCACGTAAAGGATCGTAGATAAACCCCAGTACTTGCTGTTTATTGATAATCAGTGCAATCGATACGGCAAAAAACGGCATACCGGTCGCATAGTTATTGGTGCCATCGAGCGGATCTACGCACCAGTAACCGGCCTCGTTCGCCATTGCTGCGCGCTGTTCCTGTTCGGTCATTTCTTCACCGAGAATAGCAAATTCAGGCCATGCGTTAGCCAGCTCTTGTTCCAGCCGTTTCTGCATGGCCTTGTCAGCAGCAGTTATGATGCTGCCATCAGACTTGTGCTCATATTCAATTTTACCGAAACCGGGAAGCAGTATTTCCTGCGCTGCGGGTTTGACGATGGCTTCGAGCTGTTCCAGATCTGGGAGAGTCATTTATTCAAAATCGAAAAAGTTGCCGGATTTCCGCGTTACTTCAGGCTTCCTGCCTTTCGCCCTTCGGGCCGCACTTCGTGCGTTCAAATCCGATCCATTCGGATTTATCGCGGTAATGACGTTAGATTATACTCGTTACCACGGTATATCTGATCCATCTATATCAATAAACCGCCCACTATCTTCCTGTTTTAATGAAAGGAGAATATTGAACAGGCTGGCTACGCTTTCGCGTGTTGATATTTCTGCGTTAGGCCCACCCATCTCGGTCTTGACCCACCCGGGATGCAATGCAACGCACTTGATGCCGTCTTCCCTGAGATCGATCGACATACTCTTTACCACGGCATTCAATGCAGCCTTGCTGGAACGATAGATGTAGCTGCCACCTGAACTGTTGTCGTCCATACTGGCCATCTTGCTGCTCATGCAGGCGATGATTTTTTGCTTACCCATGCGCAGCTGTTCGATCAGTGCTTCAGACACTTTCAGTGGCGCGATGCTGTTGACCTGGAATGTATTGATCCAGCTCTGTACATCGACATGACCGAACTTGTTCTTGTCAGAACCGTAGATACCGGCATTGTTGAACAGGATATCGATGGCTTCATTGCGCAGTTCATAAGACAACGCCTGAATGGTTGCCAGTTCGTACATATCCGCCACGTGTACACTGACGCGGCCATTCGCCAGTTTGGCCAGATCAAGCAGGGAATCCGCCTGTTGCGGGTGCCGGCAGCAGGCAAAGATGCGCCAGTTATGTTCGATACCGTACTTCACCATTTCGAAGCCAATGCCCCTGCTGGCGCCTGTTATCAATACATTCATCACTGCTAGCCTCTTGTTTTAAATGCAGTCGCAGACTTTGCTTGCAAGCCCGTATGGATTATGCAATAGTCATACGACCGTCTGAAATACGGACATGCTTGTATGGCTCATTCAATTCTCGTTACTGGTGCAACCGGCTTCGTCGGCAGCCATGTGCTTGAAGAGCTGTTACAGATCGGCCATAAAGACCTGCATATTATCGCAGCCTGCCGTGATCGTCGAAACCTGCTCCCCGGGTTTAACGGCGAAGTGCGCGAAGGCGACCTGCGCGATCCCGAGTACCTCGATCACGTGCTGGTCGGGGCCGATATCTTGATTCATTGCGCCGCCTGGACATCGCTATGGGGCAAGCGCAAGGAATCAGAGGAACTGTTTCTCACACCCAGCCTGGAGCTGATCGACAAGGCCCTGGAGTGGAGAGTGAAGCGCTTTGTTTTTATCAGCACCACTAGCGCAGCATCACCAGAGTATTCCGCGGATGCCAACAACCCCGGCATCCCCCGCCGCTACTGGCCACATCTGAATAACGTGATCAAGATTGAAAACGCGATGCGTGAAAATTCATATCACGGCATGTCGATGGTTAACCTCAGGCTGGGACTGTTCGCCGGCGAGCGCTATGCGCTTGGCCTGTTGCCGATTCTGTTACCGCGCCTGCAAACACGCCTGGTGCCCTGGGTCGCCCGCGGCAAAACCGGTTTGCCGATCATCAGCGGTAAAGATATCGGGCAGGCCGTCGTCCGTGCCGCAGTCGCACCTGGCCTTGCGTCCTACGAATCATTTAATATTGTCGGACCGGAGGTGCCTAGCGCGCGCGAGCTTATAGATTATATCGGCGATAATTTTGGCTATCCAAAACCCCTGTTCAGCGTACCCTTCCCTGTCGCCTATACGTTTGCATGGTTGATGGAAATACTCGACAGGCTGGTTCCATGGGAACCACTGGTAACACGCAGCATCATCCACCTGCTGGAAGACACGCATGCAAGCAATGACAAGGCACGTGAGATGCTGGGCTATTCACCGGAGATACACTGGAAGGAAGCCGTGCACAGCCAGATAGAAGCCATGCAGCGCAACGAATTCAAAGGCATGAAAATGCACCGGCCGTATAATCCAGTGTCGATGGATAAATCAGATTGAGGGATTAAAGCAACGGATACAGAAATACCAGGTACTAGTATCTGCACCTGGGTATTCGTTATGAAATGCTGCAGGAAATCCCTCGTCGCATTTTCTTTTTGTTCAAAAGAAAATGCCCTGTCGGGATGACAGAGCATTTATCCATTCTTAGCGTTCTTTGCGTCTTCGCGCCTTTGCGTTGAGATTTATCCGATATTATAAAAACGATTCAGGTAGAACTGCTCATACTGGTCCGCTGGCAGCGCCTTGCTCCAGTAGTAACCTTGAGCCAACTGGCAACCCAGTCCTTTTAACATTTGTAATTGACGATCGTTTTCAATACCTTCAGCCAGCAATCGCAATTTCAAACCACGCGTCAGACCTGCGATAGCTTCGACAATTGCAGAATCTTCCCTGCTGTCCGGTGTGCCTGCGATAAATATACGATCGATCTTGACAATATCGACCGGGAAGTCTTTCAGATACGCCAGCGATGCAAAGCCGGTACCAAAATCATCCAGTGCAATGGTCACGCCCATACCACTCAGGACATTGAGCACCTTTTCGACTTCACCAACATTGTCGATGAGTGCGCTTTCGGTAATCTCTATGGTGAAATTGGAAGGCTCCAGTGCATTCTCGTGTATGACTTCCTTGAACAGGGCAAGTACATCCATATCACGGAACTGACGGGGTGCAATATTGATTGATACGTTCTGATTTTCCAGTCCTTCATCTTTCCATGCTTTGAGCTGCCTGGCTGCAGTTCGAACCAGTTTTTCGCCAATCGGAACAATCAGGCCACAGTCTTCTGCAAGCGGTACAAAATCGATGGGTTTGATAATGCCCTTGTCAGGGTGTTCCCAGCGTAACAGCGCTTCAACACTAACGATTTCGTTTTTGTGAATATCAATGGTTGGCTGGTAATACACCACAAACTGGTCTTCGTCCAGCGCCTTCCGCAAGCTGTTTTCAAGCTCCAGACGCTCCATCGCGGTAACACTCATTTCCGGCTTGTAGAACTGGAAGCAATGACGGCCATTTTCCTTGGCACGGAACAATGCGGTGTCAGCATTTTTCAGCAAGGTCCGCGCATCTTCGCCATCATCAGGATAAATAGCGATTCCGATGCTGGCGCCAGTGAAGGTTTCCTGATCGTCCAGACGAACATTATGCTCAAGGACCGTCGACAGGTTATCCGCTATCGATATCGCATCATCGACACCGTCAATGTTCTCGACGATGACGGCAAATTCATCACCACCCAGTCGCGCAACCGTGTCCGCGCGACGCAGTGATCTTGACAGCAGATCACCTACGGCCTTGATCAGCTTGTCACCGGCATCATGACCGAATGAATCGTTTACCAGTTTAAAATCATCCATATCAACCAGCAGCAATGCCAGTGATTCACGATGTCTCGCAGAACGATCAATGGAGTGCTCCAGGCGGTCCGCAAACAGCAGGCGGTTCGGCAGGTTGGTCAGCGTATCGCGATAAGCCAGCAGTTCGACTTTACGCTCGGCAACAACAGTCGAAACGACAGATTTCACGCGGTGCTTGAGTACTGCCCACTTGATGGGTTTGGTTATGAAATCAATGGCGCCGACATCATAGGCGCGTTCGACAGAGGCATCGTCATCGAGGCCAGTGATCATCATTACCGGTACATCGGTATGACCCTTGTCCTTGATTTGTTTGCAGGTAGTAAACCCGTCTATGCCCGGCATGACCGCATCCAGCAGCACAAGTGCAGGATGGTGCTTCTCAACAGCCTTAATGGCTTCGATGCCGTCAGCAGCCTCAACAATATCGAACTCTTCTGATTCCAGCACATGCCGGATCATCAGTCGGATTGAGGGATCATCGTCCGCCAGGACAACGACAGGGCGCTCATCATATTTTTGAGTGTCATTAAAAAGTGAGACCACGTTAGACATACGCCTAAGACTCCTAACAGTGTGTTTTTCCTATATAAAGGAACTCGAATGATATACATACGAGTGTAGTCTCTACTCACCTTTTTGCAGAAAATCGCAGAAATTATGAATTATTTTTATGCGGGAATTATACCCCAGTTCACTCCTGATGGGCAGCATTCACAGGTTTATTTCAGGCTCTTGCTGACCAGCTCATAAACGTCGCTGGAAAGGTGCGGAAGCTCGCTCAGCCTCTCCAGCTCAGCTTTCATCATAGCCTGCGCATCCGCGCCAAAGCGGTGCCAGCGGGTCATCGGCGACAGCAGCCTGGCGGCAATCTGCGGATTCAGCTCATTCAGCTTCTCGACATATTCACCGAGAAGGCGATAACCATCACCGCTGGCGTCATGAAAACACACCGGATTTGCCGTGCAGAATGCCCCCAGCAGCGCACGTGTGCGGTTCGGGTTCCTCAGGTCGAAATCGGCATGCTTGAACAGCTTTTTCACCGTATCGATGGTGTCATCCAGCACGGCCATGGCCTGGATGGTGAACCATTTGTCGATAACGAGGTGCTCCTGTTTCCACTGCTGATAAAACGCCTCGGTTACATGCTGTCGTTGACTGGTATCGTTGTGGACCAGCACCCTGAATCCCGCCAGTTGATCCGTCATATTGTTGGCTGTCTCGAACTGATTCAACGCCAGTGATACATGCGCCTCGGCATCATCATAAAACAGGTACGACAGGGCCACGTTTTTAAGGAAACGCCCGCCCATGGCCTCAGAAGACAAACTGAATTCTTCAGCGGGGTTTGCATTATACAAATCCAGCCATTCCTGCTGCAGTCGGTGTGACAATTCCCTGTGAATAAATTCGCGCGCACCGTGTATGGCATGCACATCGGCCACATCCATACGCTCGGAGATGTAGGAGATGGACGGCAAAGTCAGGGCACGCGCAAGCAGTGACTTGTCCAGCGTCGTGTCGTGCATGGTCTTGCTGTATGTATCTATAAAATAATCGGGCATTTCAAGCCTGTCATTATTCTGTATTGACTTGACCAGTTGCAGAATAATGCGTGTCGCAAGTTGCTGGCCCGCGTCCCATCGATTGAATTCATCGCTGTCGTGCGCCATGCAAAATGCGAGCTCATCATTAGAACGATCGAACTCGAGCTTGACCGGGGCCGAATAACCACGAAACAGGGATACGACCGGTTTGTGATCAATATTGTCGAAAACGAAAGTCTGATTATCCTGCTTGAAGTCAAGCACATGCGTAGTCCGGCTGTCGCCGCCGCCCCGCTGGACTTTCATATCTCTACCGTCTGCATTCATCAAGCCAAGGCGCACCGGGATATGGAACGCCTGCTTTTCTTCCTGCCCGGGTGTTGGCGGCGTTTTCTGGCTCAGGCTAATCGAGTAAGTTTGCGCAGAGGCATCATAATTTTCAGATACCGTGACAACCGGCGTGCCTGCTTGTGTATACCAGTTCCTGAACTGCTTAAGGTCGATAGTGTTGGCTTCTTCCATGGCCTGCAAAAATTCTTCCGTGGTTACCGCCTTGCCATCGTTGCGTTCAAAATAAAGATCCATGCCCTTGCGGAAGCCGTCAACGCCGGTAAGTGTATGGATCATGCGTATGACTTCGGCACCCTTGTTATACACGGTAACGGTATAGAAGTTGTTTATCTCTACGTATGAGGATGGCTGTATCGGATGCGCCATCGGTCCTGCATCTTCTGCGAACTGGCTGGTGCGCAGTATGTTGACGTCGTCGATACGCTTGGGCGTCGCCGCATTCATATCCGCGGTGAACTGTTCATCACGAAAAACCGTAAGCCCTTCTTTTAACGTTAACTGGAACCAGTCCCGGCAGGTAACGCGGTTGCCGCTCCAGTTATGAAAATATTCGTGTGCGATCACGCCTTCGATATTGATGAAATCACTGTCTGTAGCCGTTTCCTGCCTGGCCAGAACACACTTGGAATTAAAGACATTGAGTCCCTTGTTTTCCATCGCACCCATGTTGAAGTCATCGACTGCAACGATGTTATACACATCCAGGTCATATTCGCGGCCATAGACCTCCTCATCCCACTTCATCGATTTCTTCAACGAGAGCATTGCATGGTCGCAGTGATCGATATTGTGCTGCTCGACATAGATGCGCAACTGAACATCGCGCCCTGACATCGTTGTAAAGTGATCCTCGATATAACCGAGGTCACCGGCCACGAGCGCAAACAGGTAACAGGGTTTACTGAAAGGGTCTTCCCATTTAACCCAATGGCGTCCGTCTTCATAATCGCCCTGATCTACAGGATTGCCGTTGGACAGAAGCACCGGATAGTTTTCCCTGTCCGCAATAATGGTTGTTGTAAACCTTGCCATCACGTCAGGGCGGTCCGGGTAGTAGGTTATTCTGCGAAAACCTTCTGCCTCACATTGCGTGCAGAAATTTCCGCTTGATTTATACAGGCCTTCAAGCGCGGTATTTTCCTGAGGCTTGATGATAGTTTCTATCTCAAGCTCGAACATGTCAGGCACACTATGGATAATCAATTCTTCACTGGTGACTTCAAAGCCAGATGCAGCCAGCTCAACTCCATCGAGCCTGAGCATTCCCAACTGCACATGCTCGCCATTGAGGACAAGCGGATAACTGCCGTGATATCTGCTGTTTTTTCTCAACGTCATCGTTGACAGCACTCGAGTGGTTTCCTCTCCCAGCTCGAACACGAGATCAACAGTATCTATCCAGTAATGAGGTTGTGAGTATTCCTTGAGATGAATCGCCCTGGGCGTTGAATCTTTCATTGTTTTAATTTTATAAACAGTGTGTGATAAAGAGTTAATTTAAGTAATTACAGGTATCCCCGGTCCAGTGCTTGCGGGGCTTTTTGCATTTTCCTTCGGCCG
The DNA here is from genome assembly GCA_937998645.1 of uncultured Gammaproteobacteria bacterium. Classification (GTDB taxonomy): domain Bacteria; phylum Pseudomonadota; class Gammaproteobacteria; order SZUA-229; family SZUA-229; genus JABDQW01. The sequence goes on along the minus strand of CALLCZ010000130.1, from coordinate 18,294 downwards.
CTATTTCTCTTGCTGTGTGCTCGTTTGATTTTTTCAAACCCGAAATAATCGGCATAGCAAACGTTACGCCAATGCCCAGGATCATACATTATGTCATTAAAGAAAATCGTACGCGGGTATTCCTGCTGATAATCTGCAACAACCAGGTAGCGCTGCTCATCGGCCAACGCCTGCTCAATTTGCTCGTAGCGCTTGCTCAGATAATCATAGTATGGCCGGGCAAGCTGAAACAGGTCGGTTTTCGCAAGCTTATACGCTTTGCTTTCTACTGCAGCGTAAGAGAATAATGCAGACAAAGCCAGCACGGCAACAGCAGCATACGGGTGATTCGGCTGCATCATAGTAGCCGATTCTCCGGTATACAGGTAACGTATAGTGACAGCCCCCACGGTCACAAACCAGCTGAGCAGAAACAGAAAATAAATGGCATCAACCGTTCTCGCAGGCGGCCACCCGCCCATGGCCCACCATGCGGGAAACTGTAACACGACAGGCATCGCGAATGTGCATACAAGCAGTGCAGCAAGTAGCGGGCCCGGCACCGTGAAAGACCTGCCTGACAACTGCAACAATCTGATTATTGCAAAAGGTGCAAGCATGCTGGAAATGATCAACACGGGGTTGCTGATCCAGATCCACAGAATCTCGAGCCCTACTGACAGGCTGCCGTTAATCGAGCGCAAGAGATCATGTTTTAATGGAAAGTCTGCGGCACGTATCGCATTGCCGGGAGAAAAATAAACCACATCGAAGCTAACCAGTGACACGGCGAGGATAACCATCCACGGCCACAGTATTGCCCGGCCTGAACGCAGGTGAACTAGAACCCCCAGCAAGGCAACACCCGTTATAGCGAGCATACCGGTTTCATTCGCACCAATAGCAACGACAATCACCAGCAGCAGAACAGAAAACAGAATGAAATACCTGCTCGAGTTCTTTTGTCGTTCGCTTAACCGAAGCATTAAACCAAGCGTCACGAGAAGAAGCACATTGGCCGTCTGGTAGGTGAACGCACCCGCCATCCAGTACAGACCACTTGCAGGGCTCATCATGCCCAGCAGGTAAACACAGACGAAACATAATGACGTCAGCAGTACTGGACGTGCATAAATCACGGTGTTGAATAATGTTGACAGAAAGAAGGCTGTCGCCAGGAACAATGCGGTGATCACGATGGCCGGGATATACCTGTAGCCATCAAATAGATCGGTCACAAGCGGGTATGCAGCATACAGTGCGTTGCCAGTATACCTGCCGCTCCATTCAAGGTAATGATTCCAGAGATGAGCAATCAGGCCATTATCGTTGACACCACTCGCCATGCAGAAGTCATCTGAAGAAGGCTGTGCATACTGGGCGAGCATGACAAATACCAGCAACACCGCGAGACAGGCAGCCAGCAGCATGTAAGGTGCCAGCTGTGTTACTAAAACCAGGCGGGATTGGTGTCTGTTTGTGTGCATAAAGTATTTTTATGCTCGAGGAATAATTGGTCGGGACGACAGGATTTGAACCTGTGACCACCACACCCCCAGTGTGGTGCGCTACCAGACTGCGCTACGCCCCGTGAAGGTCGCATAGGATACCCGAAAACGGGCAAAGATATAAGCTGAAAATAAAGATGAAGAAGGCGGGCATCGCTCGCCTGCTTCAAACCCGGTTATTGGATACCGTTGTCTACGACTTAAGCAGATGCAGCAAGTCTTCCAGTTCGTTACGCATCTGACGGATAATCTGCTGACTCTGATTGTTGTCTTCAGCCGCATCTTCGCCTGCGAGCTTCTGCCGGGCACCGGTAATGGTGTAGCCTTGCTCGTATAGCAGGTTGCGGATCTGACGAATCAGGATGACGTCATGACGCTGGTAATAACGGCGGTTGCCGCGGCGTTTAACCGGTTTTAGCTGGTTAAATTCCTGCTCCCAATAGCGCAGTACGTGCGATTTGACACCACACAGATCGCTCACCTCACCAATGGTGAAATAGCGCTTGCCCGGTATTGCTGGTAATTCGTTATTATTGCTGGCTTCCAGCATATGCTTCCACTCGTTGCTTCAGTTTTTGTCCAGGTCTGAATGTGACTACACGGCGTGCAGAAATTGGAATTTCTTCTCCGGTCTTTGGGTTGCGGCCGGGACGTTCTGTTTTATCCCGCAGCACGAAATTGCCAAAACCGGATAGCTTGACGTGATTCGCATCCCCAAGCGCCATTCTCACTTCTTCAAAAAACAATTCGACCAATTCTTTGGCTTCACGTTTGTTAAGCCCAAGTTCTTCGTACAGGCTTTCTGCCATGTCGGCTTTTGTTAGTGCCATGTCTTACTCCCGAAGTGTAGCAGCAAAATTTTGTTTTAGTGCATCAACTACTGATTCGATCTCAGAATCAATATCCTGATCAGTAAGAGTGCGGGAAAAATCCTGTAAAATCAAGCCAAAAGCGACACTTTTTAGTCCTTTATCCACGCCTTTACCGGTATAAATGTCAAATACTCGGACTTCCTGCAAAATTTTTGAAGTGGAATCCCTGATGCAATCTTCAATCGACTTAGCACTGACATCTTCATTAATCAATATCGCCAGGTCGCGCCTGACCTCCGGGAATTTCGATAGCGGCCTGAACGCGGGTAAATGCAACTGGCGAACCGCGTCGAGATCCAGCTCAAAAATGTAGACCGTATTGCCCAGATCCAGCTCAGACATCGCATGCGGATGCAACGCACCCAGCCAGCCTATGGCTTCACCATTCTTGAGCACTGCAGCGCTCTGCCCCGGATGCAACGCCGGGTGGGCTTGTGCGCGGTATTCGATTTCAGCCCCGGTGCCGAGCAATGACTCAACATCAGCCTTCAAATCGTAGAAATCGACTTCGCGGCTGTTTTCAGCCCACTGCTCATCCTTGACCAGGCCGCTGATGGCGCCCGCAATCCTGTCAACCTGTTGCAGCCCAACCTCACCCTGCAAGAACACCTGCCCGGTTTCAAACAGGCGCACGCGGTTTTGCTGGCGATTGAGGTTGTATCGCACAGCCTGCAACAGGCCCGGCCAGATGCTTGTACGCATCACTGACATTTCAGACGATAGCGGGTTTGCCAGCTTCACAGCTTCTTTGCCCGGATCGAGCGCAGCCTGCCATGAGGGATCGACGAAACTGTACGTGATGGCTTCAAAATAACCGCGGTCGACCAGCGACTTGCGTAACTGTGTCAGCGGCTGACGGCTTTCAGACATTTCACGCATCGCAGCATGATAATGCGGCTGTGTGCGTGGAATATTGTTGTAGCCATGAATCCGCACCAGCTCTTCCAGCAAGTCGGCCTCTATCTCGATATCAAATCGAAAACTCGGTGGTTTCACCATCCAGTGGTCCTTGAACGATTTCACTTCCATTCCCAGGCGTGTGAGGATGTCGATGATTTCATCCGGCTCAAGCTGGATTCCCAGAACACGGCTGATACGTTCATGGCGCAAATCGATGGGACGGCGATCCTGAGGATGTGCCTGCGTAGTTACCTCGGTGACCGGGCCAACCTCGCCACCACAGATTTCGAGTATCAGCTCCGTGGCGCGGTGGATTGCGTGAGCCTGCAGTTGCGGGTCAACACCGCGCTCAAAGCGATGCGAGGAATCCGTGTGAAGACCATAGCCGCGGGCTTTTCCGGCAATCGCTTCCTGGGCAAAGTAAGCGCTTTCAAGGAAAATCGAGCGCGTCTGATCATTTACACCGGAATTTTCGCCCCCCATGATGCCCGCGAGTGCCAACGGGCGCGAGTTATCGGCAATCACCAGTGTTTTTTCGTCAAGATCGATACTTTTGCCGTCAAGAAGCGTAATTTTTTCTGATTGATTTGCGTATCGAACATTGATGCGACCATCCAGCTGGTCGAGGTCAAAGGCATGCATCGGCTGTCCGTGTTCGATCATGACGTAGTTGGTTATATCCACCACAGCACCCAGACTGCGAATACCCGAGCGGCGCAGACGCTCGACCATCCACACGGGTGTTGGCGCAGTCACATCGACTCCACGGAATACGCGCCCGGCATATTGAGAGCAGGCTTCCGGCGCCTCAATGCTTACCTCGAAGGTGTCCTTAATGGATTGTTTGTAAGGATCGTGCACCTCTTCAGTGACATCACACTGATTCAGTGTGCCCAGTTCACGTGCAATACCGGCAACACTGAGACAATCACCCCGGTTGGGCGTCAGGTCGATTTCGATGATCGTATCATCAAGCTCGAGATAATCACGCAGGTTTGTACCAACCGGCGCATCAGCAGGCAGTTCCATAATGCCATCAGACTGCTCGGCCAGGCCCAGTTCTTTTGCCGAGCACAGCATACCGGCAGAGGCAACGCCGCGGAGTTTGGCCGGTTTGATTTTGAAGTTGCCCGGCAGCACGGCGCCAACCCTGGCAAGTGCAACCGACAGACCCGCACGAACATTGGAAGCACCGCACACAATCTGTAGCGTTTCATTGCCATCTGCAACCTGGCACACACTCAACTTGTCAGCGTCGGGATGTTTTTCAACCGACTCGACCCTTGCAACCACCACATCGGTAAATTCGCCGGCAGCCGGCTCAGTGCCATCAACTTCCAGCCCGGCCATGGTCAATTGCTCGACCATCTCCTCAGTGGAGATCGAAGGATTAACCCAGGTACGTAACCATTGTTCGCTAATCTTCATTACTGTAACCAGACAGATTCTTTTTCAACGCAAAGGCGCAAAGACGCCAAGAACGCAAAGCAGTAAATTGTTGTTAGATTTTTAAAACCTTTCATAACTACATGTGAAGACACAACGTCAATGCGCAGTGTATATCTCCTACCGAATACTCATTTATAACTTCAATTATTTATACTAACTTACTGTAATAAAAAATTATTTCTTTGTATCGCTTTCTTCGAAACAACTTTAACCTAAAATAACCTTGCGCCCTCTGCGCCTTCGCGCCTTTGCGTTTAAACATCATGCAAACTGCTGCAGAAACTTGAGATCGTTTTCGAAAAACAGGCGCAGGTCATTCACGCCATAACGCAACATAGCCAGGCGCTCGACACCCATGCCGAATGCATAACCGGTATATTCTTCGTTATCGATACCCACGGCCTTGAACACATTTGGATGCACCATGCCGCAGCCAAGAATTTCCAGCCAGCCGGTATGTCCGCATACGCGACAACCTTCGCCCCCGCACATCACGCACTGGATATCGACTTCAGATGATGGCTCGGTAAAAGGAAAGTACGACGGCCTGAAGCGTGTTTGCAAATCATCGTCCTCGAAAAAATGTTTGAGGAAATCAGCCAGTGTCCCCATAAGATCCGAGAAGCTTACCTCCCTGTCGACCAGCAGGCCTTCCACCTGGTGGAACATCGGTGTATGTGTGAGATCGGAATCACAACGGTAGACGCGGCCCGGGGCAATGATTCTCAACGGCGGCTTGTCCGTTTCCATGTGACGCACCTGCACAGGCGAGGTATGTGTACGCAATAATGTTTGCGCATCGAAATAGAAGGTGTCGTGCATCGCACGTGCAGGATGATGTGCCGGGATATTGAGCGCTTCGAAGTTGTGGTAATCGTCCTCGATTTCAGGCCCCTGCTCGACCGCAAAGCCAAGCTGTGAAAACAGCTCTTCGATGCGCTGCATGGTGCGTGTAACCGGGTGGAGACCGCCCGTTGACTGCCCACGGCCCGGCAAGGTGACATCGATGCGCTCACTGGCCAGCTTGGCCTGCAGCGCTGCTGCCTTTAAAGATTCCTTGCGGGCTTCCAGCGCCTGCTGAACCTCCTGCTTGGCCCTGTTGATGTCCTGCCCGGCAGACTTGCGCTCTTCGGCAGGTAAAGTACCCAGTGTCTTTAACAGCGAGGTGAGCTCGCCTTTCTTTCCCAGATAACTGACACGTATCTGATCAAGCGCATCCAGATTGTCAGCCGCCTCGATGTCTGAACGGGCTTTAGCAGTTAATGCCTGAAGATCCAATTGATTCTCCCCCGAAAATCCTCATCAATCAAAAAAGGGGAAGCCAGCTTCCCCTTTTATTTTTACGCAGTATTATTAGCTGGTTCTGAAGTCTCAGTAAAGGATGGCTTTTCCTCGTTCCTCGTCCCTAGCCACTCGTACCTTTCTTATGCTGCCAGCGCGTCCCTGGCCTTGTCTGCAAGGGCGCTAAACGCGGCCTTGTCATGCACGGCCAGGTCGGCAAGGACCTTGCGGTCGATATCCACTTCCGCCTTGCTCAGGCCGTTAATCATGCGGCTGTAGGACAATCCGCATTCACGCGCTGCTGCATTAATACGCGCAATCCACAGCGAGCGGAAAGTACGCTTCTTAACGCGGCGATCGCGGTATGCATACTGCCCGGCTTTTATGACGGCCTGGTTTGCGACACGGTAAACGCGGCTGCGTGCACCGTAGTAACCTTTAGCTTTCGCTAAAACTTTTTTATGTTTGGCTCTGGCCTGTACGCCTCTTTTTACTCTTGGCATTTCAATTCTCCGCTTATACGTAAGGCCCTAAACATAGGGAAGTAGGCGATTCAGCATACGGGTATCATTTTCATGCACCACGGCATCATCACGCAAATGACGTTTACGTTTTGTACTCTTTTTGGTCAGGATATGGCGACGGAATGACTGCGCGCGCTTGAATTTACCCGAACCGGTACGGCGGAAGCGCTTGGCTGCGCCACGGTTAGTTTTCATCTTAGGCATGATGCCTTCTCCAATTGTTGTATTCTTCAAAAATAAGCGCGGTGTTCATCCTGAATCTTGTGACCGGCTCACTCGTTGTCTGGCTATTAATGGCTACCTGTTTTTTTGGGTCCCAACATCATAACCATTTGCCGCCCTTCCATATTCGGCATTTGTTCCACATTGGCTATATCTTCCAGATCAGCCTCGACGCGTTTCAGCAATTGCATGCCCAGTTCCTGGTGGGCAAATTCGCGTCCCCGGTAACGCATGGTTACCTTGGTCTTGTCTCCATTCTCCAGGAAGGTACGCAACTTGCGCAATTTAACCTGGTAGTCACCCTCTTCAGTCCTTGGACGAAACTTGATCTCCTTGATCTGGGTCCTTTTCTGTTTCTTCTTGGATGCCTGCTGTTTCTTGCTGTTTTCGAATCTGTATTTGCCGAAATCCATGATTCGACAAACCGGAGGCGTTGCATTTGGTGACACTTCCACCAGGTCAAGACCCGCTTGCTGGGCTTTTTCCAGTGCATCCGCACTCGACATTATACCGAGCTGCTCACCTTCCTGGTCAATTACCCGTATTTCGGGATAGGTAATACCTTCGTTTAAAAGCGTCTTTTTCTGTGCTGCGATTTCTATTCCTCCAAAACAGTACGACCGCGGCTCGCGATCTCTTCGGACAACCGGGTTACCAAGTCTTCAACAGACATGGAACCGAGGTCTTCCCCACTTCGCGTGCGTACGGCCACTGTATTCGTTTCAAGCTCCCGGTCGCCTGTTACCAGCATATAGGGAACCCGCTGCAATGTGTGCTCGCGGATTTTAAAGCCGATCTTCTCATTTCTCAAGTCCAATTCGACCTTAAATCCTTGTTCAGCAAGGCTTTGTTGTACTTTTTTTGCAAAATCAGCCTGTTTGTCCGTGATATTCATAATTACCGCATGCACGGGCGCCAGCCACAGCGGGAATTTTCCTTCGTGCTCCTCGATCAGGATACCGATAAAACGCTCGAGCGAGCCCAGGATCGCCCGGTGCAGCATCACCGGAACCTGCTTGCTGCCATCCTCGGCAATGTAGTGTGCATCAAGGCGCCCCGGCATGGAGAAGTCGACCTGCATGGTACCGCACTGCCACTGGCGACCTATGCAATCCTTGAGTACGAATTCGATCTTGGGTCCGTAGAAAGCGCCCTCGCCCGGCTGCAGTTTCCAGTCCAGGCCCTTGTTATCGAGCGCAACTTCCAGCGCTTTTTCCGCCCTGTCCCAGGCCGAGTCATCACCGACACGTTTTTCGGGCCGTGTCGACAAAGCAACCATGATTTCGGTAAAACCGAAATCAGCATAGACCTCGTATACAAGATCGATGAATGCGGACACCTCGTCCTGCAACTGGTCTTCTGTGCAGAAAATATGGGCATCATCCTGCACGAAATTACGCACGCGCATCAAACCATGCAAAGTGCCTGAAGGCTCATTACGGTGGCAGGAACCGAACTCGGCCAGGCGCAGCGGCAAGTCGCGGTAGCTCTTCAGCCCCTGGTTGTATACCTGGATATGGCAGGGACAGTTCATCGGCTTGACCGCGTAGTCACGGTTCTCGGAACTCGTGGTAAACATCATGTCGCCAAACTTGTCCCAGTGGCCGGACTTTTCCCACAGCGAACGGTCCACCATCTGCGGCGTGTTGATTTCCTGGTACCCTTTGCCGCGGATCTTGTTGCGGATGTAATTTTCCACGGTGAGATAGATGGTCCATCCCTTGTCGTGCCAGAACACCATGCCCGGCGCTTCTTCCTGGGTGTGGAACAGATCAAGCTGCTTGCCGATTTTACGGTGATCGCGTTTCTCGGCTTCTTCGAGGCGATGCAGGTAGGCATTGAGCTGTTTCTTGTCAGGCCAGGCCGTACCATAGATGCGCTGCAACATTTCATTGTCTGAATTGCCACGCCAGTAAGCACCAGCCACCTTCGTCAATTTAAAACCCTTGCCCAGTTTGGCGGTACTCGGCAGGTGCGGTCCACGGCAGACATCAAACCAGTCGCCCTGGCGATAAACCGAGACTTCCTCACCTTCCGGAATAATATCCTCGATAATCTCGACCTTGTATTTTTCACCGATATCGCCAAAGGCTTTCCTGGCTTCATCACGATCCCAGACTTCACGTACGATCGGCAAATCGCGTTTAACGATTTCATGCATGCGCTGTTCGATCTTTTTCAGGTCTTCCGGGGTAAACGCTTCCTCGCGCGCAAAATCGTAGTAAAAGCCATTTTCAATGGCGGGACCGATGGTGACCTGCGTGCCCGGATAGAGTTCCTGTACCGCTTGCGCCATCACGTGCGCCGCATCATGGCGCATCAGCTCGAGCGCTTCGTCATCCCTGCCGGTAATAATGGCGAGCTCAGCATCATTGCTGATCACATAAGACGCATCAACCAGGTCGCCATCGACGCGACCCGCCAGCGTGGCCTTGGCCAGACCGGGGCCGATATCTTCAGCAACACCGAGAACACTGATGGGCTTGTCAAATTCGCGCCTGGAACCGTCAGGCAGGGTAATAACAGGACTGTTTTGAGGCATGTCTATCTCCAGTGGCGGCCAATACGAGAGGCCGCATGCTTTAACTACAGTGGCGAGTGGCGAGGGACAAGTGGGAAGGCTCAGTATTAAACCTTGCCCCTCGTCCCTTTTCCCTCGCCACTATTTTAAATGGTAGGCGCGAGTGGATTCGAACCACCGACCCCCACCATGTCAAGGTGGTGCTCTAACCAACTGAGCTACGCGCCTGGGGTCATCTATAACTAAATTCTTTGTTCACGCGTAATCGCGAGTAACATCCATTTCCCGCATCCAGCTCGACTTCCTGGCTAACCAGCTGAGCTACGCGCCTGCAAGAGCGCGAACAGTATCAAAAACTGTCGGATTTAACAAGAATCAGGCTACTTTTTACCCGGTTATAATATAAAAAACGTGTCTTTAACTATACTTTTCCGGAACGAATTTTTCAGGAGATATATACATGCCGGACATGAATTCACGTTTATCGATCATATCGATTCTGCTCGCTTCACTGGCGTTATTCGGCTGCGGCAGCAGCGGTGGCGGCGACAGCAGCACAGGCCCAACCGCAGCAATAACTTATTCAGGCATATCTGTAGCAACTGCTATTGATGCAGCAAATGCAGAAGATTTGACAACAACCTCTGGCGAAGCCGTGCTGCAAGGTGCAGATTCATCATCGTCCAATGTATTCGGTGTTGCCATAACTGACAACCCAGACGATATCGAAACGCTTTCAGCGAACCTGGCATCTGCCATGGCGTCAATAAGCTCACCAAACCTTCCAACTGGATTTGACATGAATGGCTCATGTGGCGGTAGCGTAAGCATTCCGGACTCACAGCTGAATGCCTTCAACGCCACTTCCGGCCCTGTCTCGTTTACTATGACCTTTACCCGTTACTGTGATTTATCTGTTGGCGCACAATACACAATCGATGGTCAGGTTGTTTTTAATTATAATGATATCGCAGACAATAATTCAGGATTCTCCTTACAGTACAATGGCGTGACTATTAATGACGGTAGTGGGCCTGTCACTATCAACATGACTGTCGATTGCAGTAATCAATCCACCTGCACAATCGTCTCGGACTATGTTGGGAATGACGGCAGTATTTACCGGATATCTGATATCAGTTTTACAGGTAATGCAACAACCGGATTCAATGGTTCAGCCACATTTTTCCATCCCGGTTACGGCTCTGTCTCAATCACGGCCAGCAGCGTTACATACGGAAGCTGCGGCAACTTCCCTGACGGCGGCTCTATCATGGCAAGTGGTACAACCGGGACAGCACAGATCGCCTTCAACAGTAATTGCACATATATAATCGATTACGATGACGGCGCAGGAGATGCAGGCGTAATCAATGGCAGCTTTATATAGGCAATAAATCCATCACATAAAATAACGCGGGTATAATGCCCGCGTTTTTTATGCGTGCCACGTTCATGTAATGTATATCAACATCATCACAAGTCGAATTTTCCTGGTCTGCATATATGCGCTAACCACAAGTGCCCATGCAATGGATTTGCGCATGGCTGCCGAATTGATGTATTTCGACTACGAAGAAACGGATGCCTTCGGCAATTCCCTCAACCAGGAAACGGGGTTCATGCCAGGATTCACTGTTGCGGCCTCGCAGCCGTATCGCAGTCTCCACAACACAGTGGAGTTCAGCCTGTACGGCGGTGACGTCGATTACGATGGCCAAACGCAGGCCGGGCAGCCGCATCAGACCACGACAGAAGAAACCATATACCGGCTACTGTACAAACTCAGCTGGTCGCCCGAAGACAGCGAAGGCGCTTTTTACGGCAAGGCCTACTGGCAGCAGTGGGACCGGAACATACTACCCAATGACGGTGTATCGGGATTGTTTGAACGCTATCAATGGTGGACCGTTGAAGCAGGCGCTCAAGTGCCGTTCATAAAAGATGAAAAACACAGCCTGTTATTCGAACTGGGCATGCTGACCACGTTCAATGGCACCATCATGGTTGACCTGAGCAACTCGGGTCTCGGCAGCCCCGAGCTTGATCTTGGAAATGGTGTTGGATTTTCCGGTGAGCTGAAATACGCGTTTATGCAGGCGAAAAACAGCAGCTTCCAACTTGGTGTGCAATTAAAGACATGGGAATTCGGCAGAAGCAACAGCGAAACCCTTGCTGATGGCCGCACCATCTATGAACCCGACAGCTCGACCATTCAAACCACATTATCCGCGAGTTACATCCACCATTTCTGATCTATAAGGAAGCTCTGAATAATTCATCCATGAATTATCAGAACACGAACAAGATTAGTGCGATTTTATCTTGTTCTTCATTGTCAATGGCAACACATGGATGTGTTGCGGAAACTCTGAATTAATCAGAGTTTCCATAACGATACTGACTTGTTTATTGAAGAATGCAATATACAATCAAAGTAGATGTAACAACCAGAGCATACCGTGACCCTGAAAAACAAACGCTTTCGCAGCCTCGCTACACGGCTGAGCTTCGGTATCACCATTCTGGGTACAGTCGTATTTGTTACCGTATTGAGTGCAAATTACCTTCTATCGAGAAACCTGCTTGAAGAGTACATCGGCGAACTGGCTCGAACCGCCGCGTCTTCAACGGTGAAAGAAATTGAAACCGTATTCAGCTCGGTTGCGACCAGCGCCGATTCACTGTCAGCTATGGTCACCCGGGCAGATATCAGCGAACAGCAGATCCAGGACTCGATACGTGCCTTCCTCAAGATCAACCCGGATATTTACGGCATGACGGTAGCACTGGAACCCGGTGTCCTGCATGCCGATATAGGCGAGTTCTCGCCATACTATTTCAGGGATGGAAACACGCTCAGCTATGTCGATCTTGCAGCAGATGATTACCGTTATTTGATCTGGGACTGGTACAACACACCCAAGTCAAGCAACAAGGCTGCATGGTCCGAACCTTATTTTGATGAGGGTGGCGGAAACGCGCTGATGACCACCTATTCCACGCCGTTACTGGCAGGTGATCCGAGTAAATTTGCCGGTGTAGCTACAGCAGACATTTCACTGGGCTGGTTGCAGCAACTGGTCGAGAACATCAACATTCGTGATAGCGGCTTTGGATTGATTGTTTCAAAAGAAGATACCATCGTTGCTCACCCCGACAGTTCGCGCAAGATGAAGAAACTGAAATCCACGCTGGATTCAGCATTCATTGATAACTACTGGGATATATACCTGAAAAGCAGACAGGCACACCAGGCAACATACTTCCACGCGCCTTGCCGTCACAGTACCGGCGATTGCTGGATTGCTGTCAAACCATTACTCGATACCGGCTGGAAAGTGGTGATCGTTATTCCTGAATCCGAGCTTGTTTCAGACATCATGTTGCTCACCGGAGAAATTGCCCTGGTTGCGATTGCGGGACTGCTGGTTCTCGTGCTCATTATCGTTTCGACCACGCGAAAAATGATCAGTCCGCTGGAACGGCTTGCCAGGGTAACCGCTGATATCGGCAGCGGCAACCTGGATATCAAACTGCCGCCACCGCAACGAAACGACGAAATAGGCGCGCTGACAAAAGATTTCCGCAGCATGCGCGATTCACTACAAATCCACATCGAGCAACTCAAGGAAACAACGGCAAAGCAACAGAAACTTGAAAGTGAAATCCAGATCGCCAAAGGTATCCAGATGTCGATGGTCCCGGGTGGCGGAACCGTCTCGATTAAAGAACACAGCTATGAGCTGTACTCGATACTGCGCCCTGCCCGCTCGGTTGGCGGCGACCTTTATTATTTCCAGCAACAGGGCAACAAGCTTCATTTTATTATTGGTGATGTTTCTGACAAGGGCGTGCCCGCCGCTTTATTCATGGCCAAGACAGTAACCCTGTATACCGGTGCACTCAATGATGAGTTGTCCCCCGGTCAAACATTTACACACATGAATCACGCACTGTGCCAGAACAACGATGCCTGCATGTTCGTTACTGCCTTGTGCGGCACGCTGGACCTGGATACAGGCCAGCTTGTGATGGCCAATGCAGGACATATGCATCCAGTACAGAAGACTCAAAACGCCAGCGCTGAACTGGCTGTTGATGGCGCTCTGGCGCTTGGGCTAATGGAAGATATCGAATACCCCAACGTTATTCACACACTTGCACCGGAAACCAGCCTGCTGATGTATACCGACGGCATTTCAGAAGCGTTTAATCCTGCAGGCGAACAATACGAAGAAGAGCGACTGCTTGCCTTCGTTGCCCAGGCAAGCGACCTGTCGGCAGATGCTTTAGGCACATCATCACTGGCTGATGTGGAAAAATTTGTCAATAACGCAGAACAGTCAGATGACATCACCCTGATGGTTATTCATTATGGAAAATAATGAAAACGCAACATGGTCGAAACATATTCGACTGAGCAACAAGACCAGCGAATGCAATCGCTTATTCGAGTTCCTGGCTGACAGTCTCGAACAACTGCCGGTAACGAAAGAGTTCAGGCATGATCTCAAGCTGGTATCCGAGGAATTGCTGGCAAACATTATCAAGCATGGATATGGCAGCCACGCCGATGAAACCATCGATATAGAACTTGCCGCAGATGGGAGCAGTGTGCACATAACATTCACCGATTCGGCCGTTGCATTCAACCCCCTGGAGCGCACATCCCCGGAAGTGCTCAATGATCTATCAGAAGGTGGCATGGGAATATTGCTGGTGAAATCCCTGAGCGATGAACAGCACTATGAACGTGACAACAACCATAATGTATTAACCGTCACAAAGAACTATAATAAATAAAAACATAATAATCGGAGACCCGCATGCCGCTTACAATAGAAATTCACGCCGAACCACACGAAGGGAAACGCATTTCGCTCGCAGGTAGTCTTGATACCGACACCGCAACGCAACTGCAGGACAAAATTGACCATGAAATCGATTCAACAGTACATATGGTCATCATGGACCTGAAGCGGCTGGAGTTTCTGAGCAGTGCCGGCCTGCGCGTAATCTTTAAAACCAAGAAGTACATGGACAGCCATGAAGGCAAATTCATGCTGCTGAACCTTCAACCACAGGTACGCAAGGTGTTCGACATCATCAAGGCGCTTGATGGTATGAACGTATTCAAAAGCCAGGAAGAAATGGATGAGTACCTGACAGCCATGCAGAACAAGGTCCTGGATGGGGACGCTTGATTTATTGAATCATAATTTGTAAGCACAGCACAGATTGGCTGTGTAGAAAAGACTAAAGATATTTACTCTCGCAAAGGCGCAGAGAACGCAAAGGAAGATGAAAATACAACATTATCTTTGATATAACCACTGCGTGCTCAGCGCCTCTGCGAGAAAACAGGATGTTAAGAACCACAGCAAAGGACGTTTTTCCGCTTGTACAAATACCGACAACAACTGTCGTATCAAGTCTCTACTATTACACAGAACACCTGAGATAAAAACTGCCGGCTTTGCCGGCTGTTTTTATCTCGGGCTGTAATAACCCCGCACTTAATTTTCGGCGGCCTCACTGAAATCTTTAAATACAGAGTAAACATCGTTTTCCCATCGATCGAATATGCGCCTGTCTTCTTCATCATCAATCATATCTTTGTAGACAGCAGGATTGACTGTAACCGCAACGGTATCTTCATCTTCAGCAAAGATGGATACCTTGGGCGGCATATACGGCGTCAGTTCAGGATATTTTTTAGTCAGGTACTGAATCTCATCCTTCTTCCCAACAAAGACCACGCGATACTTATCCGTCTTGAAGCCCATGCCGGTAAGACCGATGTCGATACGCTGGACTCGCGCAACCGTATAACCATGTTCCTTGATCGACGATTGCAGGGTCAGCATCGCCTCGGGAAACTTTTCATGTGAACGCGCCATAATCAGATTAGATGCAAATACTGCAGCAAACGGGTTCGCCACTACCGACAATGACGATACAAGTAACGCTATTAATACAACAAGCCTGGCCATCATAAGACTGCGTCCTCTATGATTGCTTCATAAATTCCTGTCATTTCCCTGCATGCCTCTTTCAACTCGTCGTTATTGAACAGGCCGCTCAGAAGCATTGGATTAATCGTTGCTACCTGGACCTTGCCGTCCTGCTCGGTCACGGTTACGCGACAGGGTAAAAATACACCGACTCTTGGATCTATCGCCAGCGCCTGGAATAAAAAGTTAAAGTTACAGAAATGCAAAACCACCTGCTTTTTATTTTCCTTGCCTTCTTCCACGAAACCATGCTCTACATAATCTGTTCTGATCAAGGTGAAATTCTGGTCTGTAATTGCTGCTTTCAGGTTTTCAATCGTTTCCTCAACGGTGTAAGGCGACTCGGCCACGATCACAGCAGGCATGACTTCATCTTCTGCAGAATCATGCGGCTGTGCTTCAAACGAGCGGATATAACTCACCAGGTCATCGATATCCGTTTCAGACAGGCCTGTAACAAGAGATGATGTCATCGGCGTACCTTCGCGCCCGTAGATCAATGTGTCCTTGATCATTGTATCGGTGGCCGCAGCCAGAAAACCGGAGTTATTCAGCGCCGGTGCAATAATCGGCAGCTCACGCTTCCTGGAAAAAGTCACGCCGGTACCTGTGCCGCCCTTGCCATTCTCTCCGTGACACTGTTCGCAGTATTTGGCAAACAATTGCTCACCGCGCTTTGCATCGCCTTTTACCGGTTCGGTGTTGTGTGTAACCGTGGGTGCATCTGACCAGCCACGCATATGCTCAACCAGCGCATTGACCTGCGCATCGCTCAGCGCGGGAAAAGCCGGCATGATGCGGCCGGGACGGCCAAGCCTGATCGTAGTCCTTAAATACTCGTCGGAAACGGAATTGATGAATGAAGTCAATGACAACGGTACACCCACGCCACCCTTACCATCATCCCCATGACAAACCGCACAATGTTGATGAAACAGTGCTGCACCATCAGGCGCAGCATTCACCACTGACGCCGCCAGCACCAGGATTAGTGTAAGTATTTGATTTTTCATGATTAGCCCTGTTTTTCCCAGTAACTATGCCAGAATAACAGCCTCAATTATATGACCCTGATCAAAGGAATTTAAGTATATTAGTCACAATTAATACAACTATCGTTCGATTTTCCGGAACACGCATTTCGCACACTGAAAAACATATGCTAATCAGTAAGTTATGCGCGAGTCTCTAGCCTGGCGGCCAGCTCATTCTACGGCCGCCCAGCAGGTGCATATGAATATGGAATACGGCCTGACCAGCGCCTTCATTGCAGTTGAATACCAGTCGATAACCGTCTTCATCGATACCTTCATCAGCAGCGATTTGCCTGGCGACAAGCGTCATCTTGCCCGCTACTGTTATATCCTCGTCCTCGAGGTCATTGATTGTCGCAATATGCTTCTTCGGTATGATTAGAACATGCGTTGGAGCTTGTGGATTGACATCCCTGAAGGCAATGATGTCATCGTCTTCGTAAAGCTTGTCGCAGGGAATCTCACCGTCTCTGATTTTGCAAAACAGGCAGTCTGTCATCAATCTTTCTCCCCCAGGTTGTTTTAGGGCCTGTTAACACTATGCGGATACCCAGCGTTGGCTCTCCAATGAGGCCAGGCAAGGCGCACAGAGCGCAGTTTGGTTGTTCCAAATAAGCGATGCGCAACGCTGCATGGCCTCATTGGAGAGCCAACCCATAGGGACGGGGCCATTTTTTCACATGACCGCGTTGCACTTTCGCTTGTGTACGCCAGGTACACGGCGCTCAGTGCGCCTTGTCCTGCAAAAAAATGGCCACCGTCGATGGGTATCCGCATAGTGTTAACAGGCCCTAACCACTATGTCGTTATACGTATTGTAATGCTGCTGCTACGAAAAGACAGTGAAAAGGGACGAGGGACGAGGAAAAATTGAATGCTTCTCGGCTAACCTCGCAACTTGTCCCTCGTCCCTCGCCACTTTTATTTCTTAGGAGCGGCTCTAACCGCGAACCTGTCCACTCACACCCTGATACGCTGCCTGCCGCTGAAGGCATGCGCTAACGTGCCGGCATCGATATATTCAAGCTCACCACCGAGGGGCACTCCATGAGCAATACGTGTAGCTTCGACTTGATGCTCGGCAGCCATCTCGGAAATATAATGCGCAGTGGTTTCGCCTTCGACGGTCGGGTTGGTGGCAAGTATCAGCTCATTGATATCACCGGCGGCCAGTTTCTGTTCGAGCAGGTCAAGACCAAGCTCATCAGGACCAATACCATCGAGTGGCGAAAGATGCCCCATTAGAACGAAATACTTGCCGCGGTATTCGGCAATATGCTCGATAGCAAGCACATCCGCAGGTGTTTCAACGACACAGAGCACACTGTTATCACGCGATGTGCTCTCGCAGATACCGCAGATATCCGTTTCACTCAAAGTGCGGCAGGATTTGCAATGTCCGATTTTATCAACAGCTTCAATCAAGGCATCGGCCAGGTGCTTCGCACCTGATCTGTCACGCTCCAGCAAATGAAACGCCATACGCTGCGCCGACTTGGGACCAACACCAGGAAGGCATTTAAGTGCATCGATGAGTTGTTGTAATAGAGGTGACATACTTTTATTTAATTAAAATCGTCCACAGATGAACGCAGATAAACACGGATATAATTTACTGCTGTCCCATTTACACGTCATTCCCGCGAAAGCGGGACTAAATCTGCTGGAGCAGATTTGAACAGCCTTTGGCTGGCCCGAAGGGCGAAATACATGGATGTATTTCGTAATCCAGTGGTTTTTGTGCATATACCAATCAATGACTTTCTGGATACCCGCTTCCGAGGGTATGACATAATTTCTTTTCAGTTATTTCATATTAATTTGTGGTTTTCACAGACATAATTCCTATCCGTGTTTATCTGCGTTCATCTGTGGACTTAAAACGGCAACTTCATGCCACCCGGCAAATTCAGTCCTGCGGTTACTCCCGCCATCTTTTCCTGGGTCTGTTGCTCTACACGTCGCACGGCGTCATTCACTGCAGCGG
>CALLCZ010000129.1 GCA_937998645.1 uncultured Gammaproteobacteria bacterium | reverse complement strand
GACCATTTTCTTTTTCATGGGACTGTTTATCGTCGTCTATGGCGTAGAAACTGTCGGCATACTGGAGATGCTGGCTGAGCATGTTATCAGTCTGACAGGTGGAGATCTCAACGTTACCGCAATGGCAATACTCTGGGTATCTGCTATTGCCTCGGCCATCGTCGATAATATCCCGTTTGTAGCGACCATGATTCCATTGATAGAAAGCATGGCTGCCGATTTTGGTGGCAGCGATCAACTAATGCCGTTATGGTGGTCTCTTGCGCTTGGCTCCTGTCTCGGCGGAAACGGCAGTCTGATCGGCGCAAGTGCAAACCTGATCGTTGCGGGATTTGCCGAACGTTCAGGCCAGCCGATCCGTTTTCTGCCGTTCATGCTGATGGCCTTCCCGTTGATGATTGTATCCATCATGATTAGTACAGTGTATGTCTACTGGCGTTATTTCTAGTATATGCCCCCTGTTGTTGCTGCCCCCAGTTAGTTGCCGGTTTTATATTTTACTGAAGGGATAATGCCTTGGAATCAGGAAATCTATACAAACAGATCCCGGATAATCTTGATGAGGAAATATTCCAACTCCTGGGGCAGGGAGAAAACGTAAGGATTGAGCGTATAATTTCTAACGGCCATACATCACCAGCCACAGGTTGGTATGATCAGGCGCAAAACGAGTGGGTACTGGTACTCAAGGGGAGTGCAAGTATTTCATTCGAGAATGGTCAGGTAGTTGATCTCAGGGAAGGCGATTATCTGAATATCTTATCGCATCAAAAACATAAGGTGATAAGAACAAGTGCATCAACTGAAACGATATGGCTGGCTATTCATTATAGATAAATTAATAATGCGGCTTGAACCAGAGAATGCCGCCAGTTACGAAAATGGAGTCAGAGAATAATTGTTTCTAATATAAGAGTTAATTCTTCTATGACCCTGATTAATAATTATTATGAAGTTTAATACAGGTCAAATCCCAACAAAGGAACAACACATATGCCTCAATACCTTATTGTTTATCTGGGCGGTGATCAGCCATCCAGTCCGGAGGAAGGTAAGCGACATTTTTCGAAATATATGGAGTGGTTAGCTTCGTTGGGCGACTCTGCAGTTAGCCCTGCTAATCCGCTCAAGAATACGAACACTGTAAATTCTGACGGTACAGTTACCACTGGAGGCACAACTGCAATGTCCGGTTACACCATAATAGAAGCGGACTCCATGGAGCAGGCGCTGTCGAATGCAAAGACTTGCCCTTTTCTTGATATTGGCGGTTCGCTCGAGGTGTCAGAGTTGATAGAGATGCCTGCTCAAAAATAAACATCATACGCATTCACTCGGACAGCCAAAAGCACTGCCCTTGCTTCGCATTACTTCGGATATTTGGTGATGCGAAGTGTTATGCGGAAATCAAGTGGTTTTAATATATGAAAAAATTAAAAACATTATTACCCGTCCTGGCTGCCTGTGTCGGTTTTGATCAGATTACAAAATACACCGCCAGGTATTATCTGGAAGGTCAGGGCGTATACAGCTATATCGGTGATACCTTTCGACTCGTATATTCCGAAAATACAGGTGCGTTTCTGGGCCTGGGTTCTTCCTTGCCGGAAAATGTTCGTACATTCATGTTTTCCGGCCTGGTGGCAATATTCCTGCTGGCATTTTTTGTATACATCATCAGGAGTTCCGGCGTCAGTAAAACCGATGTTATAGCAAGTGGTTTAATTATTGGGGGTGGCTTCAGTAACCTGATTGACCGGCTGGTTAATAATGGCGCAGTCATGGATTTCATGAACCTGGGTATCGGTTCTCTGAGAACGGGTATTTTTAATGTGGCGGATATGGCGATCATGCTGGGTGCGTTGCTGCTGTTGTTTCACAAAAAAGAGACCGCATAACTAAACATTCCGGCGTGTTCATAGCGAAAAACGCATTGGCCGGACCATCTTGAAAAGTTTAGCGTCTTGTTACTCGCGCAGAGGCGCAGAGGGCGAAAAGAAAGATGAATAGAGGATATTTACTTTGCAAAAAACACATCACACCTCTGCGTTCTCCGCGCCTCTGCGAGAGAAAAAACAATTAACTCTCGCCAAGGCGCAAAGTACGCAAAGGTGTTTCGTATAAGAAAAAATATAAATTGAAGTTCTTGGCGACTCCTGTGCCTCTGCTAGAAACCAGGATGTTGAAACTCCAATGCAGGCAGGTTTCACGGTGATGCGAGAATTGACAACAGCTGTCAGATCAAGTCTGAACTACTACATATTATCCGCGTTTATCTGCGTTCATCTGTGGACTCATATTCATGTCTGCAGAGGTTTTCTTTTCCGGGCCTTCTTCTTGCTGGTTTTCTTGCGCGCGGTTTTGCGCTTCTTGCCTGTTTTGCTTTTCTTACTGGCAGGACGTCTTGATTTTTCATGTGTGCCTGCTGTTGTCAGACGAGAAATCTTCAATTGCTGGCCGACTACCCAGACTTTTTTCAATTCATTGAAGATTTCTTTGGGCATGCCCTCCGGCAGGTCAATCACGCTGTAGTCATCATAAATATTGATACGGCCTATGTACTGGCTTTCTATACCGGCTTCATTGGCGATAGCGCCGACGATGTTGCCTGGCATAACATTATGGTTATGACCCACTTCAATGCGGAAGCGCTCCATGCCATCTTCAACAGGCGATTCCTTTCTTGCAGGGCGATCATATTCTGTGCGTGCGCGTTGCTGCCGTGGTGGACGCTCATCCCGGTCCCGGCTTTTATCTGCCCGGCTTTGACTGGCTGTGTGTTGCGGCTTTTTCTGCAACAGGAAGGGGGCGTCACCTTGTAGCAGCTGGGCAAGCGCGGCGGCGATGTCCTCTGCCGGAACATTGTGTTCCTGCTGGTATTGTTCAATCAACTGCGTGAAGAAAACCAGGTCTTCTGTTGCCAGGGTATCGGTAATGCGCTGCTTGAACCTGGCAATGCGCTTGTCATTGATCAGTTCTGTAGTAGGAAGCTCCATGATTTCAATCTTCTTCCTGGTGGCTTTTTCAATGGCGCTTAGCAAACGCTTTTCGCGTGGTGCAACAAAAAGTATGGCGTCGCCCTGACGGCCTGCGCGCCCGGTACGTCCAATACGATGTACGTAGGCTTCCGTGTCATACGGAATGTCGTAATTAACGACATGACTGACGCGTTCTACATCGAGGCCGCGTGCGGCGACATCGGTGGCAACAATAATATCGAGCTTGCCGTTTTTTAATTGTGTAATGGTGCGTTCACGCTGGATTTGTGCAATATCGCCATTGAGAGGCGCCGAGGCATAGCCACGTGCTTCCAGTTTTTCAGATAACTCGGCGGTTGCGATTTTTGTGCGCACGAAAACAATCATGGCATCAAATGGTTCGGCTTCAAGGATGCGGGTCAGGGCATCGAGTTTATGCACGCCACTGACGGGCCAGAAGCGCTGGCGAATGGTATCAACCGTGGTGGTTTTGCTCTTGATGGTAATTTGTTCGGGTGCATTCAGATGTTTCGTGGCGATGCGACGAATTTGTTGCGGCATGGTGGCCGAGAACAGCGCGATCTGTCTGTGTGATGGTGTTTTTTCAAGTATCCATTCCACGTCCTCGATAAAACCCATGCGCAGCATTTCATCGGCTTCATCCAGTACCAGTGCGCTGAGCCTGTCCAGTTTAAGGGTGGCGCGGCGCATATGATCCATTACACGTCCAGGTGTTCCAACCACGACATGTACGCCGCGTTGCAAGGCGCGAATTTGTCCACGGTAATCCTGGCCGCCATATATCGGTATTACATGAAAGCCACGCATGTTTGAGGCGTATTTCTGAAAGGCTTCAGCCACCTGTATCGCCAGTTCGCGGGTCGGCGTCAGTACCAGTACCTGCGGAGTTTTTTGTTTTAAATCGAGGTTTGATAACAGCGGCAGGGCGAATGCAGCGGTTTTGCCGGTGCCGGTTTGCGCCTGGCCGAGAACGTCCTTGCCTTGCAGTAGTAGTGGAATCGTTTGTGCCTGGATGGGTGAGGGTGTTTCATAACCCACTTCATCCAGTACAGCGAGAAGAGGTTTATTCAGCGCCAATTGATCGAACGCTGTTACCGTGTCGGTTGTCATGAGAATTACCTGAAAAGATGGGTTGGCCGGAGGATCCTGATTATCCCTGTCTGCCGAGCAGACTAGTCAAAGTCAGAAGGGTTGCTTAGTTTAACGGTTTATGTGTTATGTTGCATGATTTATTTACACATATCATTTTCCTTGGGAGTTTTGAGCTACAGCTCGGCGGCATATGATTAAAACATCGGGGAAAATGAAGCTCCTCCTGCTATTGCCGGCTATTCTTCCATCTCTGCTGATGGCTGCCGGCAACACCGCTTATATCAACGAAATACCTGATTTTACCCAATCACGCATCACAGGCTGGCAGTACGGTCATGGCTCGGAATATTGTGCTCCAGTGGCAGTATCGAATTCATTAATGTGGTTGACAAATTTCGGCAGCGAACAGGCCGGGTTGGCGAAACTGCTTGCATCTGGCAGGTATATGAATACCGACATATGGAAGGGGACAACAACAAGTGACTTGCTCCGGGGCGTTGATGCTATCGCCAGGGATTTATTTGGTGGTTACAAGAGTCTTGAATACCAGGGCTGGAAGAAACACCCCGTTCAATTCTCAACAGGGACGAAAGTTCCGGATATTCACTGGATCACTGATGGCATCAGCAGAGACTCTGCTGTGTGGCTAAATGTAGGTTGGTACCAATATGACCGGGTGAACGATATATATCACCGTGTGGGTGGTCACTGGGTAACGCTGGTCGGTTATGACGCCAGTATACTGATCATTCATGATCCGGCACCCAGGGCAGGGCAATCGTTTGCCAACGAATATGTTTATACATCAAGGATCGGGGGCGGGATTCTGACAGGTAGCCTGTCAGGCCTGCCAAGACCGGCCAGGGGCTACCTGTTACTGGGAAAAGGAATGCACCTAAAGCGTATTGCTGATGTGGCTATAGTCGACGGTGCAGTCAGGTTCAGAAGATGAATAAATGGACGGTTCTGAATGAGTACGGTCTTCGCGCTCCAGTGATATCTGCCGCATTGCTGGCAATCCCGTTGAGTTGTGCTATATAAGTAATTGATAATAAAGATGAAACTGTCATGACAAACTCAATAAGGTCCCGCGCTTGAGCGTGAATATCGGTTCAGATTATTCTCTTTTGCTGGATGAGTGATAAAAAAATACATGAAAAGAACCCACTTCAATTTAGTACTGATCGCGACCCTGGTGTCGGTGATTATATTGAGTTCTGCCTGGGAGTTCCTGTTTGAAAATCTTATTGGCGCGTCCGTTGACGCCGAACATGAGCCGGAAAGTCTGTCGAGACGGCTTGAATATGTTATTTCAATAACTGTTTTTGTCGCGATTTCGCTGATTTTTCCAGCAATGGTCGGTTACAAGCTGATTGAAAACCAGGAAAAACTGACCGATAAGATCAAACGTCTTTCTGAAGAAGACTATCTAACCAAGCTGCACAACAGAAGAAAAATTCATGAAATTCTGGAAAATGAAATCTCCAGATCGAAACGCTATAACAGCACCTTTGCGGTCATTTTGCTTGATATAGATAATTTTAAAATCACAAATGATAAATTTGGCCACAATGCAGGCGACCAGGTGCTTGTTCAAATTACGGACATCATCAGGAAAACAATTCGTGAATCCGATATTGCCAGTCGATGGGGTGGTGAAGAGTTTCTTGTTTTTTGTCCTCATACGAATAATGATGGAGCATTTTCTCTGGCCGAGAAATTACGCAACAATATCGAAAAGAAGGAGTTCGGAGAGGCCGGTTATAAAACATCCAGCTTTGGTGTTGCGCAGATCGAACACGCCGATACAGTACAGAGCCTGGTTCAAAGAGCGGATGAAGCCTTATATTCCGCGAAGAATTCAGGTAAGAACATGGTTATGGTAGCAAAATAACCACGCTTGCGTTTTACATGCAAGCAAAGCAGCAAGTACTTGTCCCGCCACAGTAAATCACTGCTGCGGTCGTTTCGAATGGCTGCAGCATGATCGATATCTCTGGAAATCATCTAACAATTAGCATATCAAATATATTGTGATAAAGGCAGGGTGTAATATCTGGTTTTCTCAGTATATTGTTAAGAAAATTCTGATTCATTCAGTGCTTTCTTGAATATTATCACCGGGTATGCTGTCATTTGAGGCCGCGCTGATGTCTTTCCAGGCCATGGCAATTAATAATCGCCGCTAACCATCATTGAAATTGATACAGGTCATTCAAATTAATAATATCTACGATATATTATTCCTTAAAAGCTATGCAGAATTATCAGTGCAATTTAGTAATAAAATAGATATAAATCGGTGCCAACAGGTATGTATTTTTTCTGTGGGAAATATGAATTTGTAAAGGTGAGATTGATATGACACGTACTCCAAGCCCCACAATAGACAGCTGGTATCATCATTCTGAAAAAGCGCAAAGGTTTCTGGTAACGGCGATTGATGAGCATAGTGATACTGTTGAAATACAGTATTTTGACGGGACTCTTGATGAGATCGATCTTGTTAACTGGTATGCCATGGATGTTGAGCTTGTCGAAGCACCGGAAGACTGGACTGGTCCGGTGGACATCGATGATTTGACCTCAATTGATGCAGAGATGAGCAACGAAGACTGGGACGGGCCTTACGATGAGGTGCTGGAAAAATCACACGCGATTTCGAAGAAATACGAAGTACCTTTCGAAGACGAAGTTTAAGCGGTAACAGTCAGGATTCAATCTGACAGCAGTGTCGTATTAAGACAAGCCCAGACGTTGATTTTTTTGTCAGTACAGACAGGACTGGCGATACAGAAAAACTACAGATATTTACTCTCGCAGAGGCGCAGAGAACGCAAAGGAATAAGAATAGTAAATTATCCTGGTCAATATTGAATCTTTACAGATTGTGTCATATCTGCGCTAACCATAGAATTATGTCGTGAGTGCATGGTGTGGCTACGTGGAATGGCTACAAATGTTTACTCTCGCAAAGCCGTCAGGCTCTCAAAGTGAAAATCATGTAACAATATAATTCCACCCAACAAAAGATATATTTCACCTTTACGTTCTTTGTGCCTTTGCGGGAAAAAATACTACAAACCACTAAGCCAGGCTGGTTTAGACCATGCGAAATCTAACAGAAGCTGCAAGATTAAGTCTGGACTAATACACTTAATCCGTTCGATTTGGCGCACTATGTATTCTGCGCGTCGATTAATCCTGTATCTTCATAGTTCTGCACAATTTTGCCCAGAGCGAGTACATAGGCTGCAGTTCGGTAGTCTTTTATTTCCGGGTAATGTTTCATTACTTCACGTATGTCCTGAAAAGCCATGCGCATGGTGTCGTCCAGGCCGGAACGAACAAGATCAAGTTCACTGGCGCCGCTGACGATTTTTTTGCGTACCTGTTCATCGACTTTTTTTCCGGTAAGATTTCCCATAGTTGATAGCAGATATTCGCCGCG
The DNA here is from genome assembly GCA_937998645.1 of uncultured Gammaproteobacteria bacterium. Taxonomy (GTDB): domain Bacteria; phylum Pseudomonadota; class Gammaproteobacteria; order SZUA-229; family SZUA-229; genus JABDQW01. The sequence continues at coordinate 5,258 of CALLCZ010000129.1, read as the reverse complement.
CATTTCATCATACTGACGCTGCAAACGTCCGAAGCGCATATGGGATATGTTGCGCGTCCATTCAAAATATGAAACGGTCACGCCACCTACGTTGGCATAGACATCGGGTAGAACAGTAATGCCTCTTCTTCTCAGGATCTCATCGGCTTCGTAGGTGATCGGTCCGTTTGCGCCTTCCACCACCATTTTTGCCATTATTTGCATGGCGTTACCGGCGTGTATTTGTGATTCCATCGCGGCTGGTATCAGGATGTCACAATCCATTTCAAGTGCTGCTGCACCGTTAGGCGAATACTCGCCAGCGGGAAAGTCTTTCAGGCCGCCTGTTTCAACCAGGTGCTGGCGCACATCGTGTACATTCAGACCTGCATCATTTCTGATGACACCGTCGTGTTCGATAATAGCGATGATATTTACACCGCATTCTTCGGCAAGCGCTTTTGCAGCATGGTATCCAACATTACCCAGACCCTGTACTACTACACGTTGGCCTGTTAGTCCGTCAGTAAGTCCTGCCTGTGTCACAAGTTCTGGATGACGGAAGAACTCCATCAGTGCAAATTGCAGACCCTTACCGGTTGCTTCTACCCGGCCAGGCACGCCGCCATGCGTAAGCGGTTTTCCGGTTACGCAGGCTTCATGATTCAGCTCTTCCGGGTACAGCGTCTTGTAGGTATCTGCAATCCACATCATCTCACGAGATGATGTGCCAAGGTCAGGTGCTGGCACGTTGGTTGCCGGATGAATAAAATCTTTTTTCGCCAGTTCGATCGTGAAACGCCGCGTGATCTCGTGCAGTTCGGATTTGTCATAGTGAGCCGGGTTGATCATCAGTCCGCCCTTGGCGCCGCCAAACGGAATATCTGCGATGGCACATTTGTAGGTCATGAGCGCGGCGAGTGCTTCCACTTCATCCTGGCTGACCGCGGTCGAGTATCGCATGCCGCCTTTTGCCGGTAATCGATGTGCACTGTGAATCGCCCACCAGCCAAAGATGACCTCGGTGCGTTGTTTAAGTTTTACCGGGAATTTCAGCTGTAGTACGGCATTACATGCTTTTACTACCTTGATCGCGTCCGGGCTCAGCTTCATCGCGAGCGCAGCACGGTCGACCATCAGGTCGACGCCTTCACGAAATGTCATGCTTTCCTGTACGAAGCTGTTCATGTGCACATTACCCGTGATGTTTGTTGTCATTTTAAGCGATATTGTTACAGACAAGCCTGTTTCTGGCGAGTTGTTACATGCACTTAATTTTACATGTCATAAGTTTATACTTAATATTACTACTGTCCCTTCAACTAAAATCCGTCATACCGGGCTTGACCCGGTATCCAGTAATCTGTTGAATAACTGGATTCCGGATCAGCAAAAAAAGCTGTCCGGAATGACAGGACTGTTTTTTGATTTTCATGTCTCCCGGCCTTCGATGCTGCCTTCAGGCTTTTATTAATATGCTTCTAGCCAAATTCATCGAGACTTAACGCGGTAGCAGTGACTTAATATGTTTTATTCATGCAGCCGGGACAGTGCCAATATTCGTTAGAATATACCTTCAATACCTGCACATTAGAGGATATGCATCATAATGAGTAGCCCATCCGCGCTGAACAATCAGGATGTTGATCATATCCCGGTAGCAAGCTCGCTTCCATTGGCGCCACACGCACTTGGCGCCGACGCGATTGTCCAGCAACTGGATACCACAACCCAGGGCATCACCTCAAAAGAGGCGCAAACCAGGTTACTGCAATATGGCCCAAACAGCCTGCCCAGGTCAGAGCCACCGTCACTGCTAAAGATTTTCCTGTGCCAGTTTGCAAGTCCTCTTATCTATGTGCTGGTTGCAGCGGCCATATTTTCCCTGGTGATCCGGGAATGGTCAGATGCTGCATTTATCACTGGCGTGCTGTTGATTAACGCCATAATCGGCACCGTCCAGGAATTCTCCGCGCAGCGGGCTGCCACTGCCCTGCAGCAGCTCGTTACGACCCGAAGTCGTGTATTGCGCGATGGAGATGCTGTTGAAATTGATGCGGAATTTCTCGTGCCTGGCGACATTCTGCTGCTGGAGTCCGGCGAAAAGATACCGGCAGACGTACGCCTGCTGTCCTGTCATGATCTCGAAGTCGACGAATCTTTATTGACCGGCGAATCGGCCGCTGTATTCAAAAAAGCTGATGATGTGCTGGAAGCCGATAGCTTTATTGGCGATCGAAACAACATGGTGTTCGCGGGAACCATGGTAAACCGGGGCAGGGGCAGTGGTGTCGTTACTGCCACAGCGCTGTCTACCGAGCTTGGCACGATTGCTTCAGAAGTCATCCACGGCGTATCAGCAAAAGCGCCCTTGCTGGTTCGTATGGAGAAGTTTACACACAGAATAGCCATCATCGTTGGTCTGGCGGCATTGCTCATGGCCGCGGTGTCGATCTCGCGAGGCATGCCTTTTGCTGAGATATTCATGCTGGCGGTGGCGCTCGCGGTTTCTGTTATACCTGAAGGACTGCCGGTTGCACTCACCGTTGCGCTCGCAATCGGCATGCGGCGTATGGCAAGGCGGAATGTCATCATTCGTCGTTTGATTGCGGTCGAGTCGCTCGGCTCCTGTACCTTTATTGCTACTGACAAGACCGGCACGCTGACCGTTAATGAGCTGACAGCAAGACGAATACAGTTTCCCAATGGCGACAACTGGAAGATCAAAGGCGAAGGCATGGCGCCGTTAGGAAATATTGTCCCTCCACATGCGTCGCCTGCGAATGAAGAAGTGGCGTTACTGGAACGACTATGTCTTGCATCGGTTCTGACTAATGACGGATTTCTCGGCATGCGCGAAGATCAATGGGCGCATCATGGTGATGCGGTCGATGTGGCCTTGCTGGTCATGGCGCATAAAGCAGGCATCGTCAAGGCGAAGACGATCAATGCTTTCCCGGAACTTGATGAGATACCGTTTGAATCGGAACGCCTGTATTCAGCCAGCCTGAACCAGGTGGGTCACCGGCGCTGTATGTTTGTCAAAGGTGCTTTCGAAAAGTTACTGCCGATGTGCGATACCATGGCAGTACCGGGTCAGGATGTTGCTATCGATGTTGCCAGGCTTGAGCAACAGGCAATTGATCTGGCATGCCAGGGTTATCGCGTGCTCGCTATTGCCAGCAGCGATCGGGAACCGCCGGCAGAAGAAGTGTTCTGTGAACAGCATTTACACGGTCTGACATTCCTCGGTCTTGTCGGCATGATCGATCCCTTGCGGCCTGAAGCGAAACAGGCGGTAGCAACCTGCCGCAATGCGGGTATCGAGGTGGCGATGGTGACCGGAGATCATCCGGCCACCGCAATGGCCATCGCAAAAGAGCTTGGACTGACAGAGCATGAAGAACATATTGTCACAGGCCCGGAACTGAGAACCGCTGCCAGTCATGATGAGATAGATTTACTGACTCGACGAGCGCGTGTTTTTGCGCGAGTAGAGCCTTCGCAGAAACTCGATATTGTGCATTCGCTTCAACGCAATGGTCATTTTGTCGCTGTCAGTGGTGATGGCGCCAATGATGCTCCGGCTCTAAGGGCTGCCCAGGTGGGTGTGGCAATGGGTAAAAGCGGTACTGACGTGGCGAGAGAAACAGCCGATATCATCATTACAGATGATAATTTCCATTCCATCGTGTCAGGTGTGGAAGAAGGCCGAATTTCCTATTCCAACGTGCGCAAGGTTATATTCCTGCTGATATCTACGGGTGCTGCAGAACTGGTGCTGTTCACACTGGCCCTGTTTACCGGGCTTCCATTGCCATTGCTGGCGGTGCAGTTGCTCTGGCTCAACCTGGTTACCAACGGTATCCAGGATGTTGCGCTGGCGTTCGAACCGGGGGAGGGCGATGAATTAAGGCATCGTCCACGCCCGCCAAAAGAGTCGATTTTCAATCGCATGATGATCGAGCGCGTCATTGTTTCTGCACTGGTCATCGGTATTGTCGCATTCTTCCTGTTCAAGACCCTGCTGGACTGGGGTTATACCGTTGATGAGGCGCGCAATGCTACCTTGTTGTTGATGGTGCTGTTTGAAAATGTGCATGTTTTCAACTGTCGATCAGAAACATTATCCATTTTCAGGCACAGTCCCATGCGTAACCGCATACTCCTGTTCGGCACCCTGATAGCACAATTGATACACATTGGTGCAATGTATACACCATGGATCAGTGATGTACTGCGGATTCAGCCAGTATCGATGGAGAACTGGTTGCAACTGCTGGTACTGGCATTGACGGTGACGGTCGTCATGGAGATGCACAAGCTGTATTTGTTATTGTGTGGTAGAACGAATGCGCGATATATTTGTCCTTCATAGCAGCATATCAATGCTACGCATACAGGTACTACTGGCGGGGTATAAATGTATCGATCACTATCAATAGCAGCACGTACCCTGGCTTATGGCCTGTTCAGCATCCTGGTAGCTGCATCTATATCGCTTGCTGAAGAACAAAGCATACGCCCGGGGATAAACAGCTATTACGAAAATCCGGACTGGCAGCAATGGGTCAATATGTTCGAAAGGCCGGGCAGGGAAGTGTATGACAGGCGTCATGCAATAGTCGATGCAAGCGGCGTCAGGCAGGGAATGGCAGTGGCTGATATCGGGGCCGGTACAGGTCTGTTCACCCGCCTGTTTGCTGAACGGGTAGGACCGCAAGGCCGGGTTTATGCCGTCGACATTTCACGTCCATTCATTGAAAACATTGTCCGTACTTCACAGCAACGGGGTTTTCTCAACGTTGAAGGTGTCGTCAACGGTCACAGGGATGTATCCTTACCACCCGATTCGATCGACCTGGCTTTCCTGGTCGATACCTACCATCACTTTGAGTACCCGGTCAGCATGCTGTCATCCATTCACCGCTCTCTCAGGCCTGGCGCCAGGCTGATCGTGATTGATTTTCGACGTGATCCACAACACAGCTCCAGTTGGGTAATGGGACACGTACGCGCCGGCAGGGACGCAGTAATCGATGAGATAAGCAGGGCAGGCTTTCGCCTGATCGATGACAAGACATTGCTGCGCACTAACTACTATCTGGTATTCAGCAGGATTGATTCAGAAATCTCTAGCCCGCATTTCTCACCAGGCGGCGTAGAAAATTGGTAAGGCATTAATCCTTTGGAGTAAAGCTGGAATGATCAATAAAGCAGTGTGTTATTCAAGCGTGCCTATCACGGTTCAGGCTGGTCTTCGTGTCCGTAAGCTTGCT
>CALLCZ010000128.1 GCA_937998645.1 uncultured Gammaproteobacteria bacterium | reverse complement strand
TTTATAATATTTTATCTCGCAGAGACGCAGGGAACGCAGAGAGATTTACAGGTATTCGTAGCAGCGACTTTGTCGCGAACATAGGCAATTCGCGACAAAAGTCGTTCCTGCAGATGTAACCTCCGCGTTCTCTGCGTCTCTGCGAGAGTAAAAATCTAAAGCTTTGGCTGAATCACCAATTCTGGCTGTAGATAATAAATAATGGTCAGGGTTTGAGTTAATCTGACACTGGCTGTCTGATTGAGTCCTGACTATTACAATTTAGCGCTCGATTAACTCGAAATCTTCTGCATAGGTTTCGAAAGGGATCTCTGATGACACCGTGATATAGGGGAATTGTTGCGTAGGGTGCGCCGTGCGCACCGAAATGCTGCAGATAATCGATTTCCATGTTATCGGTGCGCACGGCGCACCCTACTTACCGGTATTCCGATAGTGACGTCGCCAGCACATTACCTGTATTTACTTTGCGTTCTCAGCGCCTTTGCGTCTTTGCGTTAAATTCTTTACCTGTATGTAACAAAATAAGCTTCAGCATGCGTATTTTGAGCCATTAAAGATTGATATTTTCGTCGGATTTCACTATTATCTGCCACCAAGATGTGAGATGTGGCACTGGTTTGATTCAGCCACTCTCCGCTGCCTAGTGTACTGACCATGTGAATACACCGAGACAGTGCAGGGCTTATACGAAGAATTTTTTTAAGGCTCCGTTTACGGGGCCTTTTTGTTAGTGTCGATAAATTGTCGGCCAGGTCTGTAGGTTGAACCTTGATGCAGCGAAACCTGAACCAGTTGTGGGAATTGCTTGAGCCGGTTGTGGCTGGCATGGGGTATGAGCTGGTTGAAATTGAGTACAATCCCAGCGTCAGGCATGGCGTATTGAGGCTTTATATCGACCATGAAGATGGTATTCAGCTGGATGATTGCACCGATGTAAGCAACCAGGTCAGTGCCTTGCTCGATGTCGAGGATCCGATTCCGGGGCACTATAACCTGGAAGTATCTTCACCCGGGATGGACAGGCCTTTGCGTGGCATCAGGGATTACGAGCGATTTACCGGAGAAGTCGTCAAAATCAGGACCGGCATGGCGATTGACGGGCGGCGAAATTTCAAGGGTCGCCTCTGCGGTGTTGAAGGTGACGAAATAAATATTGAATGTGATGGCCAGCAGTTTTATCTGCCGCTGGCATCAATAGAAAAAGCGCGGCTTGTGCCTGAATTTGGCAAATAAGTTACGCATATGATTACGGGAGTGAGCAATATGAACAAAGATATTCTCTATGTAGCTGACGCTGTATCGAATGAAAAAGGCGTTGATAAAGAGATTATCTTCGAGGCAATCGAAGCTGCATTGGCAACGGCGACGCGCAAGAAGAACAATAAGGACATCGAGGTGCGTGTCGATATCGATCGTGAAACCGGCGATTACGAAACATTTCGTCGCTGGCTGGTTGTCGAAGATACCGGTGAAGGTATGGAAAATCCGCTGGCGGAAATAACGCTGGAAGCTGCCCAGATTGACGAGCCCGATATTCAACCCGGAGATTACGTAGAAGAGCAGATTGAATCTGTCGAGTTTGGTCGCATTGCTGCGCAGACGGCAAAACAGGTTATTGTGCAAAAGGTGCGTGAAGCCGAACGTGCTCGCGTCATCGAGGCATTCCAGGGTCGTGAAGGCGAACTGGTCATGGGCACAGTCAAGCGTGTAGAGCGTGGCAATGTTTATATCGATCTGGGTGATAACGTTGAGGCATTTATTCCTCGTGAAGAAATGATCCCCAGGGAGGCCGTGCGCACAGGTGACAGGCTTCGTGGCTATTTGAAAGAGGTACGCGCGGAAACACGTGGTCCTCAATTATTTGTGAGTCGAACTGCGCCAGAGTTTCTGGTTGAGCTGTTCAAGCTCGAAGTGCCAGAGGTCGACCAGGGTCTGCTGAGAATTATCGGTGGCGCCCGCGACGCAGGATCGCGTGCGAAAATTTCCGTTGAGTCACTGGATGCTCGCCTTGACCCGGTAGGCGCCTGTGTAGGAATGCGTGGTTCACGTGTGCAGTCAGTGTCGAACGAGCTGGCCGGTGAACGCGTCGATATTATCCTGTGGGACGAGAATCCTGCACAGTTTGTTATCAATGCGATGTCACCGGCTGAAGTTACATCGATCGTAGTTGATGAAGATACGCACACAATGAACATTGCAGTTGAAGAAGATAAGCTCGCCATGGCGATCGGCCGCGGCGGACAAAATGTTCGTCTTGCATCGGAGCTTACCGGATGGGAATTGAATGTAATGACCGAGAAGGAAGCCGAGGAACGCAGTGACGAAGAAAATCACAAACTGCTGGCCGAGTTCAAGGAAAAACTTGATGTTGACGAGGAAGTTGCCGGCATTCTTGTTGCCGAAGGCTTCTCTACCATCGAGGAAGTCGCCTATGTGCCAGAAGCCGAACTGAATTCAATCGAAGAGTTTGATGCAGACATGGTAAACGAATTGCGTAACCGTGCCCGCGATTACCTGCTAACCCAGGCAATTATGCAGGAAGAGGTGATCGAGGCCAGGCAACCTGCAGACGACCTGTTGCAAATGGAAGGCATGGATGAAGACACCGCTATGCAACTGGCCGCTATCGGCGTATGCACCATGGAAGACCTGGCAGAACAATCTGTTGACGAGCTGATGGCAACTGAAGGCATGGATGAAACACGCGCATCAGCACTTATCATGAAGGCACGTGAGCCGTGGTTTGCGGCAGAAGAACAATAAGGCGGGAATGAGTAAAGAATAATGGCAGAAGTTACTGTAAAACAACTAGCCGACGTCGTCGGTACACCCGTTGAGCGCTTGCTTGAGCAAATCAAGGATGCTGGTCTTGCTGCAGATAATGCTGATGCGCGTATATCTGATGAAGACAAAATGCAGTTGCTGAGCTATTTACGCAGTCAGCACGGTAAGCGCAAATCCAGTATTACAACATCAGACAAGTCAGCCGGAAAAATTACACTCAAGCGCCGCTCGGTGAGCGAACTCAAGGTTAGAGGTGGCACGAGTGCGAGTGGTAGAGGCAAGACTGTGGCGATCGAGGTAAGAAAGAAGCGCAGTCTCGGCAGGCAGCAGCCACTTGAAGAACAGAAGGCGGGTGACCTGGGCGCCGAAGCGCAAAAACCCGAAGCCCTTGAACAGCTGGAAAAACTTCGTGCAGATCAGCAGCAGCGTGAACTTGAGCGTGAGCGTGAACTGCAGAAACGACAGCAGCGTGCGGAGCAAAGGGAACTGGAGCGCAAGCAGGAAGAAGAACGCAAAGAAGCAGCACTGGAAAAGAAGCAGGCTGAGAAAGAAGCACTCAAGCAAAAGCAGGGTAAAGCTCCGGCGAAAGATAAACCTGCATCAAGAGAAGAAATTGAACTGGCCGAAGCACGTGCCGACAAAACCGGCGGCAAGCGCGTCAAGCACGGCAAGCATAAACCGGATGCTGAAGAAACCCTGTTTGGCAGAAAGGAACTGCATGTCGCCACTGAAAAGAGTGGCAAGCGCAAGAAAGGCAAGATTAAAAGGACGTCCCAGGTTGTAACTGAAGCAAAACACGGTTTTGAAAGACCGGTTGCGCCCATTGTCCATGATGTCACCATTCCGGAAACCATCACGGTTGACGAGCTTGCCAGGCGTATGACCATGAAAGCGGCAGAGCTCATCAAGGAACTGATGAAGATGGGTGTGATGGCAACTATCAACCAGGTGATTGACCAGGATACAGCTACCCTGGTTGTTGAAGAATTGGGCCACAATCCTGTAGCGGTGGGTGCGGATGATCTCGAGAAGTCTTTACTCTCGAGAGACGAACAACAGTACGAGAAAAAACCACGGCCTCCGGTTGTCACCATTATGGGACATGTTGACCACGGTAAAACATCATTGCTGGACTACATTCGCACCTCGAAAATTGCATCTGGTGAAGCTGGTGGTATTACCCAGCATATAGGCGCCTATCACGTCGAAACCGACAAGGGTGTTATTACCTTTGTCGATACACCGGGCCATGCTGCATTTACCAGTATGCGTGAACGCGGCGCGATGGCGACAGACATCGTTATTCTGGTTGTTGCCGCGGATGATGGTGTCATGCCGCAGACGATTGAGGCCATTCAGCACTCAAAGGCTGCAGGCGTGCCGATCATTGTTGCGGTCAACAAGATAGACAAGGAAGATTCAGATCCGGATCGTGTTAAAACCGAGCTGGGCAGTCAAGACGTTATCCCTGAAGAATGGGGTGGTGAAAACATGTTTGTTAATGTTTCCGCCATGACCGGCGAGGGTGTCGATACATTGCTTGATGCCATTCTGTTACAGGCGGAGCTGCTGGAGTTAAAGGCTGCAACAGATGGCAATGCCAGAGGTGTGGTGCTTGAATCTTCACTGGACAAGGGGCGTGGTGTTACCACGACTGTACTGGTTCAGGAAGGCATATTGAATAAAGGCGATGTCATTCTTGCAGGTGAAGAATTTGGTCGCGTGCGTGCCATGTTTGATGAAAACGGCAAACCAGCCGAGCATGCCGGACCCTCGATTCCGGTTGCAGTTATCGGTCTTTCCAGTACGCCAAGTGCCGGTGATGAAGTGCTGGTTGTGGAAGATGAACGCGCAGCACGAGACGTTGCCCAGGACCGCCGCAACAAGAAAAGGGACAAGCGCCTTGCCAGTCAACAGCAGGCCAAGCTGGATTCATTGTTTGATCAAATGAAGTCCGGTGCGGTGAGTACATTGAATGTGCTGCTGAAAGCGGATGTGCAAGGCACACTCGAAGCAATTCGTGATGCCCTGGTCAAGCTGGCAGCTGATAACGAGGAAGTGAAAGTCAATATCGTCGGTTCAGGTGTCGGCGGTATCAACGAAACCGATATCAGTCTGGCGGCTGCATCCAATGCCATTGTCATCGGCTTTAATGTACGTGCTGATGCATCTGCACGGCGGGCAGCTTCAGAGCGCGGCGTCGATCTGAACTATTACAGCATCATCTATGAACTCATCGATGAAGTTAAGAATGCCCTGGTTGGTATGCTGGCACCGCAATTCCGTGAACAGATCATTGGCCTGGCAGAAGTGAAGGATGTATTCAGGTCACAACAGCTCGGTGCGGTTGCAGGTTCAATCGTGACTGAAGGTGTCGTCAAACGCAATGCGCCGATTCGTGTGCTGCGTGACAACGTTGTTATATATGAAGGTGAACTGGAATCACTAAGACGATTCAAGGATGACGTGCAGGAAGTCAAGAGTGGTACCGAGTGCGGTATTGCGGTGAAGAACTATAACGATGTCAAGGTCGGCGATCAGATCGAGGTCTACGAAAGAGTCGAACAGGAAAGGACGCTCTAACAGGGCTGACACGACAGTTTTACCGCAGAGACGCAGAGTACGCAGAGAACAACCTGATTTACCTGTCACTGTGATGAATAAAATGATGAAGTTATTTCAACTTCGCCGCGATGTCTGGAAGATTACCGCGCTTCGCTCACAATGATACCTGCCTCAATGTGCACTGAAAGTTAAACAAATGCCAAGAGAATTCAATCGCAGCCAGCGCATGGCGGAACAGATTCGCCGCGAGCTGGCTGAAATCGTTCGAGATGAACTCAATGATCCGCGCATGGGTCTTTGTTCTTTTACCGCTGTCAAACTCAGTCGCGATCTGAGCAATGCTGTAGTGTTCTGCAGTGTGCTTGATAAAGACCTTTGTGAAGAAACCATCGAAACGCTCAACCATGCAACCGGCTTTATTCGTAGCCAGATTGCATCCCGTATTCGTGCGCGCACGGTCCCTGTGCTGAAATTTGTCAATGACGACAGTGCTGAACGGGGAGAAGCCATGGATAAGCTGATAAAAAAAGCGATAAAGCTGGACGAAACGCATCATGATGACAACGAGGGCTCTTCATAATGGCAAGGCGGAGAAGAAAGGGTCGCGCGATCAATGGTGTGTTGTTACTGGATAAGCCGGCTGGCATAACATCGAATAAGGCGTTACAGGAAGTAAAACACCTGTTTCGAGCTGCGAAGGCAGGGCACACGGGCAGCCTGGATCCGCTAGCCACCGGAATGCTGCCGATCTGCCTGGGTGAAGCCACCAAGATTTCTGCCTTTTTGCTGGATGCAGACAAGCGTTACCGCGTAAGTTGTCGCCTGGGGATAACCACAACCACGGCTGATGCAGACGGCGAGATTTTGCAAACCAGGGATTGTTCGCACATTACACTGAAACAAATCGAAAAGCGTGTCCCTGACTTCAGCGGTACCATTTCGCAAATACCCCCGATGTATTCAGCCGTCAAGCATGAGGGGCAAAGACTGTACGCACTTGCGCGCGAAGGTATTGAAGTCGAGCGCAAGCCGCGAACCGTACAGATTTATGAACTGCTGCTGCATTCATTGAAAGATGGCGTACTGGACCTTGAGGTGGCCTGCTCGAAAGGTACCTATATTCGCACCCTGGTCGAAGATCTGGGAGAAGCGCTGGGTTGTGGTGCGCATGTTGTTCAGTTGCACCGGCTCAGCGTGGGCCCGTTTGATGGCGACATGGTGACAATCGATGAGCTCAGGGCAGCGGCCGATGCCTCTGAAGCTGAAGGTTTCGCTGCACTTGATGCGTATCTGTTGCCTATCGACAGTGCGATTTCGAATTGGCCGGATGTGCACCTGGAGCCCGATGCGGCCTTCTATATGATGCAGGGGCAGCCTATTCTGGTACCGCACGCACCGACTGAAGGCTGGGTGCGTATCTACGATAAATCGCAATTTCTGGGTGTCGGAGAAATACAGGATGACGGCAAGGTGGCACCACGCAGGATGATACAGTCAAGTGCCTGAAAAAATGAAAAGATTTGTTTTTGCGCCCTTGCAATTACGTGATAAAATCGCACCCCTTTTTTGAGTGTAAGTAAGATTTCGGAGACAGTATGTCGTTAACGACCACAGATAAAGCTGGAATTGTTGAAAAACATCAGCGTGAACAAGGAGATACGGGTTCACCAGAAGTGCAGGTTGCACTGCTGACGGCAAGAATTACCCAGTTGACAGAGCATTTTAAAGCGCACAAACACGACCACCATTCGCGTCGTGGCTTGTTACGCATGGTAAACCAGCGCCGCAAACTGCTGGATTACCTCAAGGGCAAGAGCCAGGATCGCTATAAAGAGCTGATCTCAAGCCTCGGCTTGCGCAGGTAATAATTAAACAAATCAGGCAAACAAAGATCAGGTATCGGGAAACAGTAACGTGACACCAACAGCAATCAAGAAAACATTTCAGTACGGCGACCACACAGTAACCCTGGAAACAGGCGAGATCGCACGCCAGGCATCTGGTGCCGTCATGGTAAGCGTTGCGGATACCGTGGTATTTGTAACTGCCGTGGCGCTCAAGGAATCGGATCCAGGCAAGGATTTCTTCCCCATGACAGTGAATTACCAGGAGCGTACTTACGCTGCCGGCAAGATTCCGGGTGGTTTCTTCCGCCGTGAAGGTCGTCCAAGTGAAGCCGAAACGCTGACCTGCCGACTGATTGACCGTCCGATTCGTCCGTTGTTTCCCAAGGGATTCAAAAACGATACCCAGATCGTTGCTACCGTGGTTTCTGTTTGTGACGAAATCGATCCGGAAATTCCCGCAATCATCGGTGCATCCGCAGCGCTGGCGATCTCCGGCCTGCCGTTCAACGGCCCGCTGGGTGCAGCGCGCGTTGGTTATAAGGATGGCGAATATCTGCTGAATCCTTCCAAGGCAGCGATGGAAACCTCCGACCTTGACCTGGTCGTGGCTGGTACCCAGAAAGCCGTGCTCATGGTTGAATCGGAAGCCAGAATGCTGTCAGAAGACGTGATGCTGGGCGCGGTTATGTTTGGCCACGAGCAAATGCAGGCTGTTATTAATGCGATTAATGAGCTTGCAGCTGAAGTGGGTACACCATCCTGGGACTGGACAGCAGCTGAAGCGGATGAAGCACTGGCCGAGAAAGTGGCTGCCACCTCAACCGATGCGCTGACATCTGCCTACCAGATCGCTGACAAGCTGCAGCGCCAGGACGCAGTCAAGGCTGCACGCAATGCTGCCGTGGAAGCACTTGCAGCCGGTGAGGGGCAAGAAGGCTGGAGTGACGCGGACGTTCAGGGTGCTTTCGGCAAACTGGAAAAGAAAATCGTACGTGGTCGTATTATCTCTGGAGAAAAGCGTATCGATGGCCGTACCACGAGCGATGTGCGCCAGATCACGGTACGCACCGGTGTGTTGCCTCGTACCCATGGTTCAGCCCTGTTCACACGCGGTGAAACACAGGCCCTGGTTGTGACCACGCTCGGTACCGCGCGTGATGCACAGATCATCGATGCGCTTGGTGGTTCCTATCGTGAACCGTTCATGCTGCACTACAATTTCCCTCCTTACTGTGTCGGCGAGACCGGTATGGTCGGCAGCCCCAAGCGCCGCGAAATTGGCCATGGTCGCCTGGCAAAGCGTGGCGTCCTCGGTGTTATGCCTACAGAAGAAGAATTCCCTTACACCATTCGCGTGGTCTCTGAAATCACCGAATCCAATGGCTCGAGCTCCATGGCTTCAGTTTGTGGTACCAGCCTGTCATTAATGGATGCGGGTGTGCCCCTGAAAGCGCCGGTTGCAGGTATCGCAATGGGCCTGATCAAGGAAGGCGATGATTTCGCCGTACTGACAGATATCCTGGGTGATGAAGATCATCTCGGTGACATGGACTTCAAGGTGGCCGGTTCAGAAAATGGTATCTGTGCATTGCAGATGGATATCAAGATTGACGGCATTACCCGTGAAATCATGGAACAGGCTCTGGCACAGGCAAAAGACGGTCGCCTGTATATCCTCGGTGAAATGAACAAGGTCATTTCTGAAACCCGTGAAGAAATGTCACAGTACGCACCGCGTTACCTGACATTGAAGATTCACCCGGACAAGATCCGTGATGTTATCGGCAAGGGCGGTGCAGTGATTCGTGCATTGACTGAAGAAACCGGCGCCATGATCGATATCGATGATGATGGCAATGTGAAGATCGCTTCCAGTGACCTGGCAGCGGCTGAAGATGCGAAAACCCGTATCGAACAGATCACATCCGACGCTGAAGTTGGCGCCATCTACGATGGTACCGTCAAGAAGATCATGGACTTCGGCGCTTTCGTAGAAATACTTCCCGGTAAGGACGGACTGGTCCATATTTCACAGATTTGTGAAGAGCGTGTTGACAAGGTCACCGACAAACTGGCTGAAGGTGATGTGGTCAAGGTCAAGGTTCTTGAGATCGATCGCCAGGGCCGTATACGGCTCAGCATGAAAGCGATAGAGGAGGCCGTTGCCTGATCGCATCAGCTAGTAAGCTTAAAAATAAAAAGGAGCCGCAGGCTCCTTTTTTATTGCCGGCTTGCTAGCATATTTCATGAAGGATTTGGATTTTAGGGGCAAACTGGCTAAGCAGCTTGGACGATCGGCCGCGGATTCATAGCCTTAGCTATGGATCAAGGGGGATCGTCCAAGATGCGACGCCAGGTTGTTCATAAAACCAAATAGGACAATCTGTAACAGGTTTAATCCCATTATATTGACTGTAACTTCTTGTTATGGCATTCACTATCGACCATTCAGTGTCTGCCTTCGTGAAATATGCGGGCTATGCATTGTTTTTTATGTGTTTTTTTTGATTTGCGCTACAATAATTATCAGACATATTCGATGGAGAAGACTGTGAAAATAACAATAACAAAAATTCAGGCTATCCTGATAAGCAACATATTATTGGTCGGGCTGACAGCATGTTCATCTGAGCCTGCGCCCTGGACCCGGCCGGATGAATCTCCGTGGAGTGAGAAACATGCGGCGGCGGAACAGAGCAGTGCTGAAGAAGTGATTGTAGTTGAAGAACCCATTATGATCGTTGAGCCGGAACCCTATATGATCGAAGAGCCGGTGGCTGTTGTCGCTGCGGTAGCTGTACCAGAGCCTGAGCCGGTGCCGTTATCAGCGGAAGAGCAGATTATGTCAATGGACTCGGGCTATGCGGTGCAGGTTTTTGCAGGTAGCACAATGGCGAGCATTGACAAGTTCAGGGCCGAAAATGAGCTTGAAGACATGCTCGCAGTAAAAACAGACCGTGACGGTTCAGCCATGTACGTACTGGTGAGCACACACCCCGACCGTGCCAGTGCAGATGCTGATGCAGCTTTGCTGGAACAGAGAACAGGGTCCAAGCCCTGGGTTCGTTCAATACTGGGCTTGCAAAAGGTTGTGTACCAGTAGCACTGCTTGTTTAAATCTGTCATTGTGAAGGGCCGGAAATCCGGCCCTTTGCTTGTTAGAGTGGCATTTACCGGTGAAAAGCCTGTAATATTTACACCCCTGACCTGTATTCATAAAGTTAATAAGCAACCACATTACCAGCCAGATCGTATGTCCAGATTACTAACCAGGCTTTACAGTGCTACCATTATTTTCTCATTACTGATTTTGTCAGGCTGTGGCCAGCTAATATCTAATGCCAAGCAGGAATTCGCTGAAGATCTGTCGGCGACCATGCTGGAACAGAATGACCCGGAGACGGTTAAACAGGCAGTGCCGGCTTATTTGATACTGGTTAGCAGTATGATCAAGGGAGACCCGGACAATGTTGAACTATTGATTTCGGGATCGAAGCTCTATGGTGCCTATGCATCGGTTTTTGTAGAAGACAGGGGCAGGCAAAAACGCCTGTCGACAATTTCATTCGATTATGCGCATCACGCCTTTTGTCTATATAAACAGGCAGCCTGCAATATACGCGAACTATCGTATTACGAGTTTGAGAAATCACTCAAACAGTTCAACAAGGAAGATGTCCAGGTTCTGTTCGCCCTGGGAAGTGCATGGGCAGGCTGGCTTCAGGCCAACAGCGCAGACTGGAATGCCGTGGCAGAACTACCGCGGATAAAGGCTATTATCCAACGCGTGCTTGAACTCGACCCGGCTATCAACAACGGAGACGCGTATTTATATATGGCCGTGATGCAGTCGTTTTTGCCGCCGGCGATGGGTGGAAAGCCGGAGCTTGCCAAAGAGAACTTTGAGCAAGCTATAAAGGTATCGAATGGCTCCAACCTGATGGCAAAATTATTATATGCGGAGAAATACGCGCGCCTGGTATTTGACAGGGAATTACATGACAAACTGCTTAAGGAAGTTATCGATAGCAGGATCGAATACGATGAAATGACCTTGATTAACAGTATTGCGCAGCATAAAGCCAAGCGCTTGTTGGCACAGTCCGATGAGTATTTTTGATAATAATATGAGAGATAGATGGATATGAATATGGGTCGTATTTTTTTAGCAGCAATTGCATTGTTGTTGCTGGGTTCATCTGTTGCAAATGCCAGGGCTTTTAAAATTGCCACGGTTTCACCCGACGGCACATTCTGGATGCAGGAGATGCGCGCCGCTGCGGAAAATATCAAGGAAAAGACGCAGGGCAGGGTGGAGTTCAAGTTTTACCCGGGTGGTGTCATGGGCAGCGATGAAAGTGTGCTCAGAAAAATCAGGATTGGACAGTTGCAGGGTGGGGCGGTTACCGCGGGCAGCATGACATCTATTGCGCCTGATATAGCAATATATGAACTGCCGTATTTGTTTGAGTCACTGGACCAGGTGGATTATGTGCGTTCAAAAATGGATGCCGAGCTGATTTCAGAGCTGGAAAAAAAGGGATTCATCAGCTTCGGTCTGGCCGAAGGCGGGTTCTCCTATATGATGTCAGATGAATCCCTGCAATCAGTTGCCGAGGTGGGTAGCAAGAAAGTGTGGCTGCCATCCAACCATGATGTCGGTGAGGCTGTATTCAGCAGTGCTGATATTTCACCCGTGCCATTGCCCTTGTCTGATGTTCTGACCGGGCTGCAAACCGGCTTGATCGACACCATTATCGCACCTCCAATAGGCGCCATAGCGCTGCAGTGGCACACAAAAATAAACTATGTCATGGACGAGCCTTTAACCTATTTCTCTGCATTGCTGGTGATCGATAAAAAGGCATTTAACAAGCTGAAAGACGAAGACAGGGAGATTGTGCGCAGCATTATGAGTGATGCCTTTAAAAGGATAAACGACCAGAATAGAAAAGATAATACTGCCGCGAAACAGGCTTTAATGAACCAGGGAATCAAGTTTGTCCGGCTGACGCCCGATGCGGCAAAAGAATGGCGCCAGGTCGGCGATAAGGCAATAAAAATGCTGGAAAAGCAAAACAAGTATAGTGACAAGGCTTACAATGATTTGATGAAGTACATGGATGAATCAAAACAGGCGCAGAGTCCTTAATCACCCGCAAAATGAATAAACGGCACATAGTCCGTCTGATCAAAGCAGTTAATAAAATCGAGGACTGGTTGCTGATCAGTATGCTGGCAGCCATGGTTGTTCTGGCTGTGACACAGATCGTCTATCGCAATTTCTCCGGCGGTGGTGTGGCCTGGATAGATCCGTTATTGCGCATGCTGGTGCTGTGGGTGGCGCTGTCGGGAGCGGTCATCGCCTCACGCACCGATAATCATATTCGAATCGACTTCTTTGCAAAATACATCAGCGGGAAATACTACTTCTATATCAAGCGTATTGTGCATGCCTATTGCGTGGTTATCTGTGCCGTAATTGCATGGTATTCCATCAACTTTGTGCAAATGGATTATGAGTATGAAACTGAAGCCTTTGCTGGCATACCCGCATGGATCACTGAGCTGATCATACCCATTGCATTTGGTTTGATGGCGTTTCGGTATTTTCTGCTGTTTCTGTCGCCTCCGAGGTCAGATAAAAGATGACCGCTGCAATCATACTGGGGGTACTGGTGGTGCTCGGTGTGCCACTGTTCATTATCATCGCCACAAGCGCACTGCTAGGCTTTTCCGAAATCGATGTCGATCTATCGGTTATTGCAATCGAAATTTATCGTATTGCCGACACACCGGTCTTACTTGCGATCCCGTTGTTTACCCTGGCCGGCTACGTGCTCGGCGAGAGCAAGGCATCTGAACGCCTGGTCAGGCTGACCGACGCCATGCTTGGCTGGTTCCCCGGCGGCCTTGCCGTGGTGTCATTGTTTGCCTGCGCCTTCTTCACTGCACTGACAGGTGCGTCGGGCGCCACCATCATCGCCCTCGGTGCCATTCTTTACCCGGCAATGAAACAGGCCGGTTATGCGGAGAATTTCAATCTCGGCCTGATTACATCATCGGGCAGCCTGGGTCTGCTGTTTCCACCATCAATCGCATTGATTCTATATGGTGTAATCGCCCAGCAGATGGATATAGGCGAAAATGTCGCCATCGATGACCTTTTCCTTGCAGGTTTGTTACCCGGCCTGTTCATGCTGATGTTGTTAACCCTGTGGAGCATGTACAAAAGTACCGGAATGCACATCGTGCGTTCCGAGTTCAGCTGGTCAAAGCTTGGTGCGGCATTGCGCGAGTCGATGCTGGAAATTCCAATGCCATTTGTGTTGATTGGCGGTATTTATAGCGGATACTTTGCTATATCCGAGGCTGCTGCGGTAGCAGTGCTTTATGTGCTGGTTGTGGAAGTGGTAATACTGCGTGAAGTGCCATTGAAAAAGTTACCGGATATCATGCGCGACTCGATGGTGCTGGTTGGCGGTGTGTTGATCATCCTTGCAGTCTCGCTGGCATCGACCAATTACCTGATTGATACCGAAGTACCGGTCCGGCTGTTTGAATTTGTGAAATCAAAGATCGATAGCCAGCTGACATTCCTGATGCTGCTGAATATATTCCTGCTGCTGCTGGGCATGGTCCTCGATGTATTCTCCGCGCTGGTGATAATGGTTCCGCTGATACTGCCCATGGCGATTGGTTACAATATACATCCGATACACCTTGGTATTATATTTCTTGCCAACATGCAGATCGGTTACTTCACGCCACCCGTAGGCATGAACCTGTTTATAGCCAGTTACCGTTTCCACAAGCCGGTCACCGAGCTGTATACATCAACCATACCTTTCATGTTCATCCTGATGGCGGCTGTGCTGGTTATTACCTACTGGCCCGAGCTGACCATGTACCTGGTAGAAAACAAGGGCGGCTGATTTCACAATGCCCGTGTTTACCGATGTTGCACGTATACAATGCCCTTATTGCGGCGAATCAATCGAAATCGTTATCGATGGTTCATTAGAGCAACAAAGCTATATCGAGGACTGCTCGGTCTGTTGCAGGCCGATAGAGCTGGCGGTAACTGTGATTGAAGATGAAATATCAGTTGTTGCAAAACGTGATGATGAGTAAAGAATTAATTTACTCTCGCAAAGGCGCAAAGACCGCAAAAGCGTAAAATGGGTCATAAAAAGGGGGGGCAGGCTCCTATTCCGAGTCTAAATAATCTTATTTGGATTCCGTAAAGGGTTCTGACCGCTTTAATTTAATCTTCTTCTCCATGATGTAATCATCCATAAAAAATCCGCCCCCAATATCCTTTTTCACTTCATCAACAGTGACAAATCCGCGGTGCTTGTACCATGAAACAGGATCACTGTTGAAACGATTCACTGTCAACCACAAGGTGCTAAAT
>CALLCZ010000127.1 GCA_937998645.1 uncultured Gammaproteobacteria bacterium | reverse complement strand
GTCGATGGTGAATTCGATAACTGGTCGCAATCACCGCGTGGACGCCTTGCGCTGATCATACTGCTTGACCAGTTCTCGCGGCATATACACAGAGGTACTGCCGAAGCGTTTGCACAGGATGAAAAATCACAACAACTTTGTATCGATGGCATCAGCGCCGGTGATGATTTAAATCTGCACCCGGTCGAACGCAGCTTTTTTTATCTGCCGCTTGAGCATGCTGAAGATATGGAGCTTCAGAATCTCGGTGTAGAAGCATTCACGCAACTGATACAGGACGTGCCTGAGCAATACCGCAAGCCGTTTGAAGGCTCACTCGAATGGGCAGAAAAACACCGTTATGTGATCGAACGGTTCGGCAGGTTTCCTGAGTTGAATGAAATACTCGGGCGTGAGTCAACGCAAGAGGAAGTCGAGTTTATGAAAGCCGGGGAGTATTCATTTCTATAATAGTCCGCCTGCCGCTACACGGCCCCACGCTAATAAGCGCCAATGTGTTTGAGTCCGCGAATAATTCGAAAGACTCGAAAGACGCAAATGACTTATTGGTAATATAACGTGCGTCATTCCCGCGGAAGCGGGAATCCAGAATTATTACACAATTGCGCCAGGGAGCAGGCATGTCAAAACAACCCGCAGTTTATATTTTGTCGAATAAGCGTAACGGCACACTATATGTGGGTGTGACCAGTAATCTTGTCCAACGGGTTTGGCAACATAAAAACAATCTGGTGCCTGGATTTACGCAAAAATATAATTTACATAAACTGGTTTATTTAGAAGTATGTGAAAGCATGGAAACTGCTATCCAGTTAGAAAAGCAGCTGAAGAAGTGGAATCGTAAATGGAAGTTAGAGCTTATAGAAAAAAATAATCCAGAGTGGAATGATTTATATTCGGAAATTGTTTAAGTGCTCCAGGTGCATGATCACGACTGACGTCCCGGAGCCAAAAAAACTGGATTCCCGCTTTCGCGGGAATGACGAAAAATAATAATACATAAAACGTAATTAGCGTTCATTTGCGGACAACACCTCTGTGTCCTTTGCGTCTTTGCGGTTAAATGAATTAATGAATGTACTTATCCCGCAACTCGCGTCTTAATATCTTGCCAACGTTGGTCTTGGGAAGCTCATCCGTAAAGAAAATGAATCTTGGGCGTTTGTAATTTGTCAGGTCTGCCTTGCAGTACTCGATAAGCGCATCCTCGGTTAATGACGGGTCGCTTTTAACGATGACCGCTGCAACAGCTTCGCCGCTTTTTTCGTCAGGAATGCCGATAACACCGACTTCAAGTACGCCGGGATGATTGACAAGTACATTTTCGATTTCGTTGGGATAGACATTAAAGCCTGATACCAGGATCATATCTTTCTTGCGATCAACGATCTGCACATAGCCCTGCTCGTCCATGAAGCCGATATCGCCGGTATGCAGCCAGCCGTCAGCGCTCAATACTTCAGAAGTGTCCTTGGGGCGTTTCCAGTAACCCTGCATGACCTGCGGTCCGCGTATGCATATTTCGCCGGTTTCGCCGATGGGCAGTTCGTTCCAGTCATCATCCTGTATCGAGCAGTCAGTTGAGGATATGGGCAAACCGATTTTGCCGTTAAAATTTTTCAGGTTCAGCGGGTTGATGCAGGCGGCAGGTGAAGTTTCTGTCAGTCCATAAGCTTCAAGCAAAGGCGCGCCTGTAACATTTTTCCAGTGTTCTGCAACGGCGCGTTGTACAGCCATACCGCCGCCAAGGGTGAGTTTCAGCTGTGAAAAATCGATATCCTTGAAGCCCGGTGTATTCAACAGGCCATTGAATAATGTATTCACACCGGTGACGGCTGTGAATTTCACGCCCTTGAGCTCCTTGACGAAGCCCTTCATGTCGCGCGGGTTGGTTATCAGGTAGACCAGTGCGCCGTATTTCATGAACGTCAGACAGTTCGCTGTTAATGAAAAGATGTGATACAGCGGTAGTGCCGTGATAATGACTTCCTTGCCTTCTTCCATGATGTTATGGATCCATGCCGACGCCTGTTGCATATTGGCAACCATGTTCCTGTTGGTCAGTACTGCGCCTTTTGAAACGCCCGTGGTTCCGCCCGTGTACTGCAGGAATGCGATGTCGTAATGGTTGGTGGGCACGGTTTCAAAGCGGTGCTGTGAACCAAGCTTCAGTGCCTTGTTGAACGCTACGGCCCCGGGCAGCTTATATGCGGGCACCATTTTCTTTATGCGCTTGACAACAAAATTAACGATTGCCGATTTCGGAAAAGGCAGCATGTCGCCCATGCGGGTAACGATGACATGCTTGATGGGTGTATCTTCAATGACTTCTTCCAGCACGTGGCAAAAATTATCTACGATAATGATGGCTTCGGCACCAGAGTCATTCATCTGGTGTTTGAGTTCTCTTGCTGTATACAGCGGGTTGGTATTCACGACTACCATACCAGCACGCAGGATGCCAAATAAGGCGACGGGGTTTTGCAGCAAGTTGGGCATCATCACCGCAACTCTTGTGCCTTTCGCAAGGCCAAGCTCGTGCTTCAGGTATGCGCCCAATTGCGAAGTAAACTGTTTTACTTCTTTGTACGTAATTATCTTGCCAAAATTCGAATAAGCAGGCAGATCTTCAAATTTGCATACACTCTGGTCGAAGATATCTGCTACGGATGCATACTCTTCAATCGAGATTTCTGCAGGTACGCCTTCCGGGTAACTTTGTAACCATGGTTTAGACATTGTTTACTCCTTGTGCTGCAGTATTGTATTTCGCAAGAATAGCTCTATGTAAATTCAAATGCACGGATTTTTGTTGATTCGTTGTTATGAAAAATATGTGTGCCTGGTTGCTCATTCGTAGTTCCACCATAGAGAAAGTTCCGGAATATATGTAACCATCATTAACCATATCAGCATCAGCAGCAGGAATGGCAGGGTGGATTTAAACAGCGTGACAATGGTTTTGCCAAAGCGCTGGCTTGCAATAAACAGGTTGATACCGACGGGTGGTGTTGAATAACCTATCTCAAGGTTGGCCAGAAATATGATGCCCAGGTGTACCGGATCAATGCCGTAGCGAGTTGCAAGTGGAAGAATCAGGGGCACAACAACGATGAGTGCAGAGAAGATATCCATCATTGCGCCTACCAGCAGCAGGAACAGGTTGAGCAAAAGCAAAAATTCGAGCGGACTGGTGATGTGATTCTCTATTGCGGCAAGCAGTTTCATTGGCAGCTGTGCGTCGATCATCAGATTGGTCAGTCCTAGAGCTACCAGCAGGATGGCGAGCAGGCTGCCAAACAGCACGCAGCTTTCAACAAGTAAATCATAAAACTGCGTGCGCAGGCTGATTTCCCTGTAGACGTAGACCTCGACAATGATGACATAGGCAGCCGTGGCTGCCGCCGCTTCCATGATAGATACATATCCGCCAAAGATACCAACAACAACGCCAACCGGCAGTAGCAGGTCCCAGACACAACCCCTGGTCGCAGTGACCAGTGTGCTGAATTCAAACTCGTGCCTGTCGACATGGCTCTTGTTGCCGTAGATCATGCTGTACACGGCCAGCATGATCATCAGCAAGGTGCCTGGCACAATGCCGGCAAGAAACATTTTTTCGATACTGACGCCGGCCACGATGCCGTATATCAGAATGGCGAGGCTGGGTGGGAACAGCAGGCCCAGCGAGCCGGATGTGGTCAGCAGCCCCAGCGAGAACCTCTCTTTATAACCTTCTCCCCTGAGGATGGGATAAAGCAGGCCGCCAAGCGCCAGTATGGTTACGCCGGAAGCGCCGGAGTAGGCAGTAAAAAAAGCGCATGAGCCAACGGTGACGATGGCCAGGCCGCCAGGCATCCAGCCCAGTGCGGCACGGTAAAAATTAACCAGACGCTGTGGTGCGCCGCCACTCGACATCAATACACCCGCAAATGTAAACAGGGGTATGGCAATCATATTGGGCGACGATGCCAGCCGGTTCATTTCGATAACCAGGATATCAGGGCTGATGTCTGCGCTGTGACTGGCGAGCAAACCACCGGCAGCGAGAACCGTGAATAGCGGCGCGCCTATCATTGCAACAACAACAAGAATTATTGCCGCTGCAATCATCATTTCGTCCTGATAAAGCAGATCAAAAGGAAATGCAGGCCAAGCAGGCCGAATCCAAATGGGTATATAAAGGTAAACGGCAGGGCCCAGCGTTCATTTGCAGGCGCATATTGCCACTCGTCCATCACAAAGATGCCTGCGTAGTAACACATGAGCAGGCATACGGCTGCGGAGAACAGCGCCAGCGGACAGCGCAGCAATGCTATCTGGCGCTTGCTCATTAATACTGTCAGCACATCGATTTTGATATGCCGCAGTTTTGAAGTCGCGATCACAGCACCCATGGCGCCGCAGACGACTAACAGGTTGCGATTGATGATTTCTATTTCGGGGAAACCGAAATCGAAAAAGTTGCGCGTAATGATTTGAAACAATGAAAGGGCGAGCAGTAAAAACAGGCTGAAAGCAGCTATGATGCTTTCTACCTTGACCAGCCCCTGTTGGAATTTTTCAATCACTGATGTCCTTGGCTGGACTTTCGACAGGCTGTTCAGTTGTGGTCTGAGCCGTACCGGGCTCATCATTCGACTGGTTGGCAGTTCGATGGCGGTAATCTGTCAGCAGTTTTTCCGTCCTGGCAAACATCTCTGCCGGGATGTAATGGGTCTGCTCCAGATAGACTGCGGCACTGTCGCGAATAGCGAGTATTTCATCCATATTCACTTCGTCCCAGTCGAACATGAACTCGATGCCGTTCTTTTCCAGGATGTCGATACTTTTTCTGTTTTCTTCGCGCGCATTGAGCCGTATTTCATCGCTCATAGTCTTGCCGGTTGTCTTTAGCAACTGCTGTAAATCTTCAGGCAGCTTGTTATAGAAGCGGTTGCTGACCATCAGGCCGCCAATGGCATTGGTGAGCGGTATGCGAGTTGCGTACTTGAGTTTTGAATACCATTGCAGCGCGATGGCGCCAAAGGTGGATGTGTATACCGTATCAATGCTGCCATGCTTGGCGGATAGCTGGGTATACACATCGATGATGGAAAGCGGTATCGGCTTGATATCGGCGGCTTTAAAAAAGGCCTCTCCCAGCGGGTCACCCTGCCATAACCAGATGCGCAGCTTTCTTATGTCATCGACCGAGGTGATGCGCTGGGTTGAGAAAAAATGAATAAAACCGACTTCAGGCCAGCCCAGCAATTCAAATCCACTTTCGCGGAAACCTATTTCCAGGTCAGGCATGATCTGTTCGCGAATGTAATCCGATTCATCGACGTTCTTGAACAGGAAAGGCATCTCCAGCACGCGCGCGGGAGAATAAATACGACCGATGCCGTAGCCGGTAAACATGCCGCCATGCAGCTGGCCT
Source organism: uncultured Gammaproteobacteria bacterium (assembly GCA_937998645.1). Classification (GTDB taxonomy): domain Bacteria; phylum Pseudomonadota; class Gammaproteobacteria; order SZUA-229; family SZUA-229; genus JABDQW01. The sequence continues at coordinate 1,581 of CALLCZ010000127.1, read as the reverse complement.
TTACGGATTTTGCGCAGCACATCGGGCTCGTCACCCATGACGCCACCGGAATACATCTTGAATTTGATGCGGCCATTGCTTTTTTCCTCGACTTCCTTGACCCAGTCGTCGAGGATTTTTGACCACGCAGTGCCCGTGGGCATCAGGGTGGCAAATTTCAGCGTGTAAGTTTCAGCTATACTGCTACTGCTGATTGCAAGCAGCAGTATCAGGCAAAGCGTTCTCAGAACCATTCACTTTCCTTTTCCAGTAATAATGCAGCCTTGCGCTTTGCGATCTGATTTTGCAGGCCAAGTTCCGGCATCAGGTCGTCGGGGGCTTTAATAATGTTTGTCAGGCGCTGATGGAAGTCATCCCGGTCCTGTTGCTGACGCGCGAGGTACTGCGCCTGCAGCAGGTCGGGAATCAGCAGTTTGCTGTCGGTAATTTCACGAGCGCGGTCGAAATGCTGCCGGGATTTGTCAAAGTTGCCACCCAGCATGGGCGCGCGGCTGCCGTAATAGACACCGAAGTACATATGTGCGCCGCCATAATAGAAGCTGTCATCAATTTCGATCACGCGCTGCATCAAGGCTGTGGCCCTTGTAAGTTGCGCAATGGCTTCGGGGTCATCGCGGTGCATGTCGATCCATTTGGCCCAGTTACTGGCTGCCCAGAACATGGCGGCAACGTCACCTTTACCGAGTCGGTTGACCTGCTTTTCAAAATCAGCAATCGGCTTGTTTTTCAGATCGCTGGCGCCATTGATTTCCAGCGCGACGAGCCCGTGCCTGAGTCCGCGCTGATAAAAATCCGAAGCGCGCTCTGGCCTGTTGTCCTCGTTGAAGCCATAGGCCAGACCATAGAATGCCTGGGCCGCGTAGGTGTGCAGCAGGGCGTTTTCCGGGTCGATCTTGATCATGCCCTGAAGCATATTGAGATTGGCCGGGATCGAGTCTTCAGCCAGGTCAAGGTCGGTTTCATGATTGAGGGCTTCAACACCACTTTCAATCAGGGGGACGGAGGATCGAACCAGCATCTGGTCCATGGAGCAGGCAGTGAACAGGAAGCTGGTGATTAATAACAGGATGAGGCGCATGGCTGGTCGCTTGTATTTAGTGCATTTAGGTACAAACGCACATTGTGAATCTATTTTTCCAAATAATCTAGTGGAAAAACCAGTAGCCGGCAATGATGGAGGTCAATATTCCGGCGACATCGGCTATCAGCGCGCAGGATATGGCATGACGCACGTGCCTGATGCCGACACTGCCAAAATACACGGCAAGCACATAAAACGTTGTTTCGGTGCTGCCCTGCATAATCGCTGAAACGGTTGCCGGAAACGAATCGACACCGAAGTTGTTCATGGTCTCAAGCATCATGGCGCGGGCGCCGCTGCCGCTCAGTGGTTTCATCAGGGCCGTCGGCAGCGCCTGGATGAAATCGGTATTGACCCCGATACTGGAGAGCATGAACTCGAGTCCGACGATCAGGCCATCGAGTACCCCGCTGGCCCTGAGCACGCCGATAGCCACCAGCATGCCGACCAGGAAAGGAATCAGCCTGACGGCGACATCGAAGCCTTCTCTGGCGCCATCT
>CALLCZ010000126.1 GCA_937998645.1 uncultured Gammaproteobacteria bacterium | reverse complement strand
ACTGTTTCAGTGCTTGATCGCGGTTTTCTTTTCGGTGACGGTGTGTACGAAGTCATACCCGTGTTCGCCGGCAAGCCATTACGTTTAACTGAGCACCTCGATCGCCTGCAGAGAAGTATGAACAAGGTTTCTTTGAAGAACCCGCTGACGCAGCAGGAATGGGAAGAAATTTTTCAGACATTGCTCGAGAGCAATCCCGGCGGTGACCGTTCGATTTATTTACAGGTCACGCGCGGTGCAGCCCCGATACGAGATTTATCATTCAGTGCAGACATCGAGCCGACGGTCTTCGTCATGGTGAATGATATAAAACCGGTTGATTATGCGAAGCTGGAAAAGGGCATCGAGGCAATTGCCGTCGATGATTTTCGCTGGAAAGCCTGCGACATTAAATCCGTCTCGCTGATTGCCAATGTTATGATTCGACTGAGCGCCAATGAGCAGAATGTGATGGATGCCATAATGGTGCGTGACGGGCTTGTTACCGAGGGTACTGCAAGTAATATATTTTTGGTTCATGGTGGTAGCATCTCGACGCCGCCCAAAAGCGATTGCCTGCTGCCGGGTATTACACGAGACCTGGTGATCGATCTGGCACTGGCGAATGGTTTAACGGTGGAAGAACGTGATATTAAACAGGGTGAGCTTGAAACGGCTGACGAGATCTGGCTGACGAGTTCGACGCGCGAGATTGCACCCGTTGTTAAGCTTGATAACCGGGTTGTTGGTGACGGTGTTGCCGGAGAGTACTGGAAAAAGGTCATCGCGCTATACCAGGACTACAAGCAGGAGTTAAGGAATGGCTGATTCAACGCCGGAAGACGAAGAGAGCCCGCTCAAGTTTCCCTGTGAGTTTCCAATCAAAGCCATGGGCAGGGCAACGCCCGAGCTGGAGATCGCTGTGCTCGAAATAATGCACCGCCACGTACCTGACCTCGGTGAAGGTGCAGTAAGGACGCGCGAAAGTCGCAATGGCAACTACGTGTCAATCACGGTAACGATACAGGCAAGGAGCCGTGACCAGCTCGATGCAATATACATGGAGCTCACGTCCTGTGAGCATATTGTTTTTTCAATCTAACTAGCCCGCGTATTGTCCGAAGAATGCCGTTAATCGTTCGTGAACTTGGCCTGCAGCCTTATGAGCAGGTCTGGCAGGACATGCAGCTGTTTACCGACCAGCGCAGCGAAACAACAGCGGATGAATTGTGGCTGCTGCAGCACTCGCAGGTGTATACGCTGGGAAAAAATGGCAAGCCAGATCACATACTCGATGCTCAGGATATCCCGGTGATCAAGTCTGACCGCGGCGGACAGGTGACCTATCATGGCCCGGGCCAGGTTATTGTCTATACACTGCTCGATTTAAACCGCAGGCGTATCGGTGTGCGTGAGCTGGTGACGCGTATTGAAAACAGCGTGATTGAACTGCTTGAAGACTACGACATCCGTGCAAATGCCAGAAAAGACGCGCCAGGCGTTTATGTTGAGGGTAGAAAAATAGCTGCGCTCGGATTGCGCGTTCGCAAGGGCTGCAGCTTTCACGGACTGGCGCTGAATGTGGATATGGACCTCGAACCTTTTTCGAGAATAAACCCTTGCGGTTACCAGGGTTTGGAGGTCACGCAGCTGTCTGAGCTGGCTGATGTGGCGGATTTCAACGAAGTGGAGAAACGCTTGCTTTCTCATCTGCAACACCAGTTACTGTAGAATACGCCCATGTCACAGAATACAGACCAGAAACGTCGCGGCACGGCCAAGCCCTATCGTGCCGAGCAGGGCGTCAAGCACAAGGGTGCTGAAAAAGTCGCGCGCATACCGGTAAAGGTGGAACAGGGTGCTGAGCGCTTGCGCAAGCCCGCCTGGATTCGCGCAAAGTCGCCGTTTCACCCGAATGTCAAGAAGCTGAAAGCTGTATTGCGTGAACAGAAGCTTCATACCGTGTGTGAAGAAGCTGCCTGTCCGAACCTGGGTGAGTGTTTCGGTAAAGGCACGGCGACCTTTATGATCATGGGTGATATCTGCACCCGTCGCTGTCCGTTTTGTGATGTCGGCCATGGCAGGCCGCTTCCTCTTGATAAAGACGAGCCGGCCAAGCTGGCTGATACCATCAGGGCCATGGGCTTGAGTTATGTTGTGATAACTTCAGTTGACCGCGATGACCTGCGTGATGGAGGCGCGTCGCACTTTGTTGAATGTATCGAACGCGTTCGCAATGAGAATCCGGGCATAGAGATTGAAATACTGGTGCCGGACTTTCGTGGCCGTATGGATATCGCACTTGAATGCATGCATAACCATCCGCCCGATGTTTTTAATCATAACCTTGAGACGGTTCCCCGTTTATACAAACAATGCAGGCCCGGTTCTGATTACCAGTGGTCGCTCGATCTGTTAAGGAAATTTAAACAGGCGCAGCCGGACGTGTCGACAAAATCAGGCCTGATGCTGGGTCTTGGTGAAGAGCTTGATGAAGTCATCGAGGTGATGCGTGATATGCGCAATCACGATGTGGAAATGCTCACGCTTGGTCAGTACCTGCAACCCAGCGAGCATCACCTCGCAGTGAAGCGCTTTGTTACACCCGATGAGTTCGATGCGCTCTATCGTACGGCCATGGAGATGGGCTTTAAACACGTGGCCAGTGGGCCTATGGTGAGATCGTCGTATCATGCGGACCTGCAGGCCCACGGCGAGTTTTAGTATTAAGATGAGTCGCGTTCACCCGAATCATCTCCATAAAGCTATTAAGTGATTGAGAAAATAACATGAAATATTTTTTTAAAGCTATTCGTTTAATTCTGCAGCCAGTCATTCTATTTATCGACTGGGTAACGCGTCCTTCATGGCCGAAGCGCAGCAAGGAAGAGCAGAAATCGATCGATGAGAAAACATCAAACCTGGCGTTGTACCAGTTTTATGCATGCCCGTTCTGCATCATCACGCGTCGAGCCATGCGCAGGCTGGGTTTGAATATAGAAATACGCGATGCGCAGAATGATCCGAAGTGGGAGCAGGAGCTGGTCGAGCAGGGTGGTAAGCGCCAGGTGCCTTGCCTGCGAATCAGCACTGAAGACGGCAAAGTAGAATGGCTGTATGAATCCAAAGATATCAAGCACTACCTCGAACAGCAGTACGGTGATACCGGGAATGCTCCACAGATGAACGCAGATAAACGCTGATGTTTTATGGGCCGTCTGCCTATGGCACCACGCAAATAATAATGCGCCACTCCTGCACAGGCAGCGATGTAGGCTGGCATAAGTGAAGCGTTGCCGGCGTTATGATATTTACCGCAAAGCCTGTCCTGAGTTAATCGAAGGTGCAAAGGTTTATGATCCGCAAGCAACATATTTAATATCTGTGTTTATCTGCGTTCATCTGTGGATCTTTAACCCGTCATGGAGAGCTAACGTTTCATGGCGATTCGCAACAGGCCGGCCACGCTGACTGCATCGGTTATTTCGCCGTCGATGACGAGCTGGATGGCATCCTCGAGTGGCAGTTTCATCAACTGCAAATCTTCGGTTTCCTCGAATTCGGTTTCTCCCTCGGTGAGGCCGGTAGCGACATAAACGATACCGCATTCATCGGTGACCGAGTTCGATGTATGCAAATGCATCAGTGTTTGCCAATGATCGGCGTTTAAACCGGTTTCTTCCCTGAGTTCGCGTTTTGCCGATTCCAGTGGATCGATATGCAACGGACCGCCGCCCATCGGTATCTCCCACGAGTAGCAATCTGGAACGTAACGATACTGACCAACCAGCCAGGTATTGTCGTGTTCATCCAGCGGGATGATGCCTATGGCGATATTCTTGAACAGGATTTTTCCATAGTGAGACAGGCCGCCGCCCGGATTGATCACATCGTCTTCATCGAGACAGAACCAGGGATTTTCATAAATCCGCCTGTTGCTTTGCTGCTTCCAGGGATTGGGCTGTGTTTTCAGTCTGGGTGCTGCCGGTTTCATCACGGTTACCTCAATAGTCTGCGTTTGATGTTGCTGCGGCCTTTTATCTGGCTGTTTACCGGCAGTGGTGCTTCGCGGGCCCGGGCGCTGGTTGCTGCTGCGCCCTCATCCTGCCTGATTGCATGCAGGTGGATGCCGATATTGTTCGTCGCCAGGGCGATATCGTAATCCGTCTGCAGTTTCATCCAGTAGGCGGGTTCATTGTGAAAGTACCTGGCAAGTCGTACAGCGGTATCGGCGGTAATGGCGCGCTTACCCAGGACGATTTCGTTGATGCGTCGAGGAGGAACCTCGATAGCGCGTGCCAACTGGTTCTGGCTCAGGTTTCTGGGTTGCAGAAACTGCTCATACAGGGTTTTTCCGGGGTGGTGCCAAGCCATATCTGCAAACATAACGTATTACGTTATATAACGCAATACGTTATGTTTGCAGTGGCGAGGAACGAGGGACTAGGGACGAGGCAAAAACTGTGGACATACGCGAATACTCACTTTTTCATTAGTCCGCAAATGAACGCAGATAAACACAGATGTTTTTGAAACCGCGAATGAGTACAAATATTCATTATGTCACTCCTGCGCAAGCAGGAGTCCAGTGTCTTTGGCAAACCACAGCGAAGAACTAATCGTCGGCGAATAACGCAAATAACGCGAACACAACTAAAGTACCTGGCGCTTTTTGCGGCCACAACATTTTTTAACATCCGTGTTCATCTGCGTTCATCTGCGGACTTAATAAGCCTTTGTTCGGCTTGTAATGGGTCCAGGTGTTCTTCTATAATGAGAACATTATGAGAACAAGCAACTTTACCCCCGATCTGACTGATAATCAGCGCAAGGTGCTCGACTTCATCCAGCGCTTCATT